>LOEW01000157.1 GCA_001516045.1 Desulfosporosinus sp. BRH_c37 | reverse complement strand
GGAATGGATGTGGCGTTTAAAACGCTGATCTATGAGCTTTACAGCCGGGATATCTCCGAGAAAATCCGCAGCGTTCAGCAGGCGAAATTCAAAAAAGGCGAATACCTGTGCGCTATTGCTTTTTACGGATATGCAAGGTCCATAGAGAAGAAAAACAGCCTTGTCGTGGATGAGCCGGCCGCCGCCGTGATCAGAAGGATTTTTCAAATGGCCTACAAGGGTGTTCCTTTCATGGAGATTGCTCTAACACTGAATAAGGAAAAAGTGCCATCCCCGCTAATGTACCGCAGGGAAAACCATACTGACAAAGACCGGGGCTGGAGGGTTGCTGGAGAACAAACGGTATGGACGTCGGTGGCCATCAGGCGGATACTATACGATGAACGATACACCGGAAAGCTGGTCAGCCGCAAGCGGACAAAGGTGGACATTTCCCTTAAAAAAACCGTGACACTGCCGAAAAGCGAGTGGATAATCGTGCCAGGCACCCATGAGGCCATTGTATCCGAGGAAATGTTCCAAAAGGTGCAGTCTAAATCCAAAACAAAAAGTATAACTGGCTGGACAAATCAGCCTAAGCATATTTTTTACGGGAAACTGAAATGCGCTCACTGCAATCATTGCCTGCAAAGAAACCTGCTTCGCAAGGAATATTTCTATCGTTGTGAAGCAGGAATGGCTGCTCAGAACGAGCAATGCCAATCGGTAAAGCTCTCCGAGCAGATACTTACGCAAACGCTGCTGTCGGCCATAGACGCACAAATTCGGCTTATCCAGTGCAGCCTTTCCAAAGAAGGCCGTTTAGAAAAAGCCGGCGATGCCATCACCAAGCTGCAAAAGCAGGTCAAGGAACAGCGTGCCATGCTGGACAAATGGAAGCTGGCTAAGATACTGGCTTATGAGGAATTCTGCGACGGGAAAATCTCGAAGGAGAAATACCTGAAACGAAAAGAGGAATATTCGGAAAGCATATCGTCAGCGGAGGCTTTAATCCTCCAATGGGAGAAGACGGTTAATCAGGAAAACCTTCAAATCCAAGAAGCTACTGAACTGCAAAGCTGTCAAAGGTTTGCGTCTGCAACAGAGCTGACCAGGGAAATGCTGGATGAATTTATTCAAGTCATTCGCGTCTACAACAATGGGGCGATAGAGATTGTTTGGAATTTTAAAGATTATATCAATACCTGTATCCCGCAATGAAAGCGGGATACAGGATAAAGGAGAAGCTGATCAGATGAAAAATCGGATAAAAAAACAGGACAATCGAGCTTGGATATATTGCAGGGTGGCCTGCCCGGACGATATAGCTTTGAAGTTTCAGCAGGAGCAGATGGTAGAATATGCGAGGAAACAAGGTTGGGAGATTGTTGGTATTACTGCCGAACAAGGAAGTGGCTTGGATTTTAACCGTAAGGGCTTAAAAGAAGTTATGGAAGCGGTTGAAGCTGAGCGGGTAGACATAGTGCTGGCAAAAAGTGTTTGCCGGATTGGACGCGACATGCGCTGGATCATGGCGTGTGTGGATGAGAGGGGAGAATATGGTGTTAAGTTGATGACTTTTGATAACGGCGAGCTGAATTTTAAACCGCTAAGAGCTGTTATATACTGCCGCGTAGGTCCAGAAGAGCAATTGAGATTATAATAACAAATATCCTTTTATTGGCAAAGTGTTTTGTGGTCACTGTGAGAACATTTTTAAAAGAAGGTATTGGAATAGCAAGAATACTTTAAGGAAAGTTGTATGGCAATGTAAAACCTACATATCGGATGGTAAGGATGTTTGTGGACTCAAGGCCGTCGATGAGAATGTTTTGATGGATGGCTTTATGAAAACAGGCAGAGCTTTATCAAGACGATGACCGCGAATATTGAAATGATCATTTTGCAAAGGTCAAACATAAGAGAGACCGAAGCCTTGGATCAACGGATTGAAGAGTTAAAGAATGAGTTAAAGAGGCTTATCCGGTTTCAGGTGAATAATAACATTGATCCTGAGGTCTATAATGAGGAATACAAAAGTCTATCTGAAGAACTGGGTGAAGTACGAAAGAAAAGGTTGGAGCAGGATAAGGTAATCGAATCAAAGGATGTGATGAAACAAAGGTTTGACGAAATCCTAGAGACGATAAACAGCAGGGATTCACTGCTTGCAGAATTTAATGAAGAAATATTTAATGCGTTGGTTAGAAATAGAAATTCTCACACAAGCGCATTTTGTTTTTGAATTGAAGAGCGGGTTGAGGGGAGAAGAAATAGGGGAGTAAAAATCACAAAACTTATTTTCAACTTCAAATTCAATTCTTTATAGTTCTTCGCCAATTAATATATCCCTTCTGAGCCCGATAATGAAGGTTATGAAAAGTAGTAGTTCTTCCTGAGGAACTACTACGAACTGTGTGGATAATAGTTGAGAATTACTGGCGTGGAGCCCATAACATTATGGAAACACCGACCAGACAAATGACAGCTCCTATCCAATCGTATGTATCAGGAATTTTTTTATCAATTCCCCATCCCCATAAAACTGCTAAAATTATAAAAACTCCTCCATAGGCTGCATAAGTCCTACCAAAGCTCGGGAACTTTTGCAAGGTTGGTATGATACCGTAAAGAACTAGGATTAATCCCCCTAAAATTCCATACCAAAGGGGTCGCGCTTCCCTAAGCCAAAGCCAAACTAAATAACCGCCTCCTATTTCGGCTAAACCTGCGAGGATAAATAGAAAAATTGCAGCAACCAAATAAATTTTCTCTCCTTTTATCAAACTCTAAATACAATGATAATTCGGCTCCACTTCACTAAAACCTTCCTGTGCTTATACGGACTGGGTCTTATCCGTTCGAACTTCCTTTAATCTGACTCTCTATACTATCTAAAATAGAACGAAATTGGTTGATTTGTTCAATCATAGAATTAATAGTTTCATCCTTAGTTGAACTAGGTATTACACTACCCGGTAATGTCTGAACGATTGGTAGAGTACCTTGTCCCAGCGTAGTAGGTTGCGGAGCATTTTCCCCGAAAATCTCGACCAACGCTTGCCCTAAATTCTCGGCCATAACCAATCGATCTTGATAAGCTAAAATAACTCTTTTTATTTCTGGAATACTGCCATTTTTATCTGATTGCATGTAGATAGGCTCGACATAAAGGAAATTACCGCCTAATGGAAAAGCCAAAAGATTTCCTCTAATGATGCTTGAGCCTTTTTGATCCCATAATGAAAGTTGTTTGGATATCTCCGGGTCTTGATCAATCCGGGACTCTATCTGCAATGGCCCATCAATTTCTTTATTTTTCGGCAACTTATAGAGCATCAATTGTCCGTACTTATCTGCATCCATCCGTGCAGCTAACCAAGAGACCATATTGTTGCGAGTATTCGTCGTGCTAGAGGCAGGTGTAAATGGAAGCATGAGCACAAATTCAGGCTTAACTTCTCCGGGAATCTTCATGATAGTGTAATAAGGGTCGACATTTTGAGGTTTATCTAAATAGAGTTCTTTGGCGATATCCCAGGCATCTTCCTTATTATAGAAAACAGAGGGGTTCGTCATATGAAAGGTTTTAAGCATATTACTTTGAACGGTAAAAAGTGTTTCAGGGTAACGGAGGTGGCTCTTTAAGCTAGCTGACATGCTGGCGATGTCCTTAAAGACCCCCGGGAAAATTTTGATGTAAGTCGCTAAAATCGGATCATTGGTATCAACAGCATAGAAATCTACCGTTCCATCGTAAGCATCCACGACTACCTTTACAGAATTACGAATATAGTTAAAGTTTTGATCACTATATTTACTGGCATAAGGTAATTGTGCTGAGGTAGTGTAAGCATCCATAATCCACTTTAACTGTCCATTGTCAATGACTAAATAGGGATCAGCATCATATGTCAGAAAAGGTGCTAACTTTTGAACTCTTTCTTTGATATTACGGTTTATTAATAGCCGACTTTGTGAATTAACTTCATTTGCAAAGTATAATCTGATGGTTCCATGGTGTAATGAAATCATTAGTTTATTAAGTGGAGTGAGTATAATTCCTGTACTTCCCTGATAATTATTTTCAGAATTGGTATTGCCGAGCGGATAATCAAATTCCTTCACGGATGTATTTACGACGACCCAGTCATTTGTTAATTCTCCGTAATAAATTCGAGGCTCCTTAATTCTTAGCTCATCAAAATCTGTAACTGGTGGTACATCTTTAATCGCAAACGAAGGTAACCCTTCCGAGGTAACCGCATTGGCGAAAGAGGCAGATACGCCAAATCCGTGAGTATATTTAAAGCGGGTATTGACAAAGGTTTTGGCTTTAGGATCTAAATCATTAGAAGATAATTCGCGTGCGGAAAGCATGACTTGGCGATAGTCCTTATTGATTGTATAACGGTCAATATCAATATCATTGAATTTATAATATAAACGAATTCCTTGTTTCTGATTATACGTTTGTAACATCGGTCGAGGGTCATTTAAACGAATATTATTAAGTGTTTCTTGATTAGATTTTAAACTATCAACAGTTAGAACACTGTCGCCCGGGTAATCTTGCTCTTGAATCTTATCAAGGCCATACCCAAAACGTGTCAAGGCAATTTCGTTTTGGATATAAGGTGCTTCTTTAGCTAATTCGTTAGGTATTACTATAAAAGACTGGATTAGAGAAGGATAAATACCGTAAAGCAAGATCCCCAAAACGAAGATTCCAGTCACGGGTAAAGTCAATATACGTACTTCCCTTATTACTAAGCCTGACCAAGAAAGCAAAAACCCTAGAATACTAAGGACGATAAGAATTATTAAAACAGGGAGATTAGCGTTTAGATCCGTATACCCTGCACCTACGACATGACCATGGACTGAATATAACATTTGAAAAATGTCTAAGAAATATCCGAAAGCTTTAAAAACAAAAAGTATGCCAATTAATAAGGCTAAATGTCGACGTGCGGCCATGCCAATCTCCACAGCCTTCGATTCCCAAAGTTTAAGAGAACGGAAGCGTAAGACACCAGTAACAAGATAAAAAAGCCCAGTAAATAAGGTCAGTAAAAATAGCGGCCCGAAAAAGGCATTATATAATGTTTGTAAAAAGGGTAATTTGAAGAAATAGAAGGACAGTTCTTTACCGAAGATTGGATCAACTTTCCCAAAAGGTGTAGCATTTACAAAAGTTAGCACTTCCAGCCAACCAGTAAATCCAGCAACAAAGCTTACAGAAAAACTGATTACTGCAGATAAAATTACTAGCCATATCGTCATTTTCTTTTGGTTTAGACTTAAAACCTGACGATCCATGTTTTGGACAAGATGAAGATTACTACTTAAACGGTGATTGACAAAAGTAACAATGGCATGGCGAACAGACAAGAGTGTCGATACTATAAAAGTAAATAAAATTGTTCCGTTAACAGTTTGAATGAGCCATTTGCTCAAAAGAGGTGTCCAAAATAGTTGTGAATAACCAAGATCTCTAAACCAAAGCCAGTCTTCGTAAAAGCCACTTGAAGCGGACAATATTGTGATAAGTAATAATAAGCCGATAATAAATTTTCCGTAACGCAACAAGATCAATTCCTCCTTGTAAACTAAACACTAAACCTTATCCAAATAATGTTTATATTCTGCCCACGGAAAGAATATACCTTCATTCATTTTTGGCTAATAGGTTATAGTTAAATAAACTACGATATAAAAAGAGGCCAATGAATTATTCACTCATTGCCTGTATTTAATTCCTTAACTTTCGTTTAGCTGGAAGGTACGGCCATTTCAGGAATGGCCTTAATCGGTTATAGACCCAACGTGATTCTTTCGTCAAAAGCGGCCCTAGTATGGCGAGAATGAGAACATACAAGGCGGCAAACGGTTGCAATGAAGTCATTAATCCGCCTGCTTTCGCAAGAGTGGCTAAAATAATCGAAAATTCACCCCGCGAAATAATAGTTAGACCAATATTAAGTGAGGCTCTGTAGGGGAGGCTTGCTTTCCTCCCGGCCCAAACACCCGACACAATATTACCTAAAAGAGTTAAAAGGACAGCAGCTAGGGCAGGCCAAACTGCCCCACCCAAGCCAAAAGGATCAATGCTTAGACCAAAACTAAAGAAGAAAAGGGCACCAAAGAAATCTCTAAAGGAAACAATTAGATGCTCTATGCGTTCGGAATGTTCTGTTTCTGCCAGTACCAGACCAATTAGTAAAGCTCCGATGGCTTCAGCAATGTGCAGAGTTTCAGAAAAACCTGCTACCAAAACTAAAATAGCAAAGATTACAAGCATAAAAGTTTCGTCGGAAGGAATATCCAACCAACGGTCTAGTTTTGGAACCAACTTATGCCCTAAAAATAGAAAACCACCGATAAATGAAAGGGCTATTAGTGCGCTTAATATTATCTCTGAAATGGAAGTGGAACCGGCAAGAACCAGGCCGGAAACCACAGAAAAATAAATAGCCACGAAGACATCTTGAAACATCATCAAACCCAAAATGATCTCAGTTTCATCATTCGCCGCCCTTTTTAAATCAACAATTACTTTCGCCACGATTGCACTGGAAGAAATAGTCATAATACCTGCCACAACAAGTATTTCCTTAATCGGCCAACCCAGCAGTAAAGGGAATAGAATAGCTATCGCCATGTTAATAACCATATAAATTGTCCCGGTTCTAATTATGGATGGCCCTGCAGTCAAAAGACGTTTAACAGAAAACTCCAACCCTAGGGAAAACAGGAGAAACAGCACACCTAAACGTCCCATGAAGTCAATTAACGGGGCGCTTTGAATGAACCTAAAGTCAAAGACGCCGATGTGAGGTGCCTGTGGGCCAACTATCATGCCGGTCAGAATTAGAATTGGTACAATAGAAATTCTGAGTTTACCTGCCAGAATTCCTGCACCTGCAATTAAAGCTAGTGCAAGTCCGATTTCCAGTATCAGGTGCTCCATTACTGAATACTCCCGTGAGATAAGAGAAGCTTACACGCTTTAACCTGGTTCTTTTCACCAAGAATTACAACAGTAGCGCCATTTTGAAAAGCTGCCTCGGGACCGGGATTGACTATTTTACTCTGATCATGTTCTACAATTGCAATAACTGTCCCACCGGTAGCCTTGCGAATACACATATTCCCGATGGTTTTTCCAATAGCATACGCTTCAGGCTCAAGTTTGTACCATTCTATAAGCATATCGCCAAAGGCAACGTCCACGGTCTCTAATGTTTTAGGTCGATATGTCATCCCTCCGATTATAGCAGCTATTACCCGCGATTCTTCGTCATCCAAGGTTACCATCGAGATAGAAGTATCTGGGTCCTCAAGGTAATAATGATAAATTTCCCTTCGTCCATCATCATGAACCACGACGACGATCTTATCTCCGCTGCGTGTTAGAAGTTGAAATTTCTTGCCAATACCCGGTAAATCTATTTCTTTAATTAATTTCATGTTATTAACCTCCATTATTTACTCTAACAAAAAAGAAAGCAGTATTTATTAAAAGTATGTAGTTTCTAGGTCCGCGCTTGTTGAATATCAAGGTTATATTATATAGTATTAATTTTATTCATTACTGCTCTCATTAGCCTATACAATTCTGATTTCCCTGTCAACAATTATTGGTATCATAGTTTGCCCAACAAACTCGGGTAAAGAAGCGTTCAATTCATTAGAGTGTGATATAATGAAAATAATATAGTTCCTATGTAAGCAATCCCTTCGTGTCTTGACAAGCGAGGGCATTTACAATGAGTTTGGAGGTAGTATTTAATGAAATCTAATAAAATTTTGAGTAATGTCCTTTTTTTCAATTTAATAGTATTAGTTACTATCATAGGAGATTTCTTTAAGAATTTCTTACCACTCTCTTTTATAATTATTTTAATAACATATTTTTGTCTGAGTTTAAGTCTTTTGACTTATGAAATAATACAAAAACAGATAAAATTGCTTTTTTCAAAAATTATTTTGTTAAGCACTATCTTAATTATAGGGTATGCTGATTTCTATTTTAAACTATCAAGAAGTTATTCCTACGTATTTAAAGACAATATGATGCTATCAGCAATTGATAGCATATATTTCAGTATTACAACCTTTACAACTACAGGTTTTGGGGATATATATCCCATATCACACGGTGCCAAAATGTTCGTTGCAAGTGAAACGATTTTTGGATATATTTTAAGCACGTTCATTATGGCTATCCTAATAATAAAGTTTATGGATGAAAAGTGAACCAAGCGAAGCCACGGCGACTAAGTTCAATATAGTAGATAATATGGCGGCGGAACTATTTTAAACGTACACAACGTACACAACGCCCAACAGTGAACTCGTTCAACTAAAGTTGAACATCGAGTCTTCGGTGGACTCTACCTCCTTCGCCGCCAAGTGTTTCTATTGGGAAAGGCGGCTCGGCGATACTCTCCACCGGAGACTATCGTCACCGAAGCAGAATGAGGTGTACCACTCCCACTTGTAGAAGTGGGAGTCTTACGATTTGGATAAAAACGATGACCCAACGGCTTGAACCGTCGGGGTCTTTTTTATTTGTCATTAATAACGTTGAAAGCGTGACCTAAATCACAACTCGGGCACTGCTTATCGTGATAGTATGCAAACATAGAACGAACGAACCGACGGCGGAACGTCGGCAAGGATATGAATTTGTGGAAATGAAAGGATTGGTAAATGATGTTTTGTTATCAGTGTCAGGAAACAGCAAAAGGAACTGGTTGTACGATTAAAGGGGTTTGCGGGAAGTCCGAAAATGTTGCTAACTTGCAAGATCTTCTGATTTACACCTTAAAAGGGATCGCGGTATATGCTGTTCAAGCGCGTGAACTCGGTATAGTGCGTCCGGAAATTAATAAATTTATCATGGAAAGCCTCTTTAGTACGATTACAAATGCTAACTTTGATAAAAGCCGTTTTGTAGATCGAATCCAAGAAGGGCTTAAACTCCGCGAAGACCTTAAACAAGAGACCCTTAAAGCAGGTGGAGTGCTTCCGCTGAACATAAAGGATGCACTAACTTGGACAGCATCCGCAGAGGAGTTCGAAACCAAGGCTGCGCTCGTTGGGGTCTTAACTACAGAAAATGAAGATGTGCGCTCACTCAGAGAATTACTCACTTACGGTATAAAAGGAATGGCTGCTTATGCCGAGCATGCGTATACTCTTGAATACCAAGATGCAGGTATATTTGCTTTCATCGAAAAGGCTTTAGCAGCCACACTCGATGACACACTCGCAGCAGGTGATCTCGTTGCTCTCGTCTTAGAGGCAGGGAAATACGGGGTTGATGTGATGGCCTTACTTGATAAAGCCAACACCACATCCTACGGTAACCCAGAACTCACCAAAGTAAACATCGGGGTTAGAAAGAACCCAGCCGTTCTGATCAGCGGCCATGATCTGAAGGATCTTGAAGAGTTGCTTATCCAAACGAAAGGTTCCGGCGTGGATGTTTATACACACGGGGAAATGCTCCCAGCTCACTACTACCCAGCCTTTAAAAAATATGACAACTTTGTAGGCAACTACGGAAATGCCTGGTATAAACAAGACAAAGAATTTGATTCTTTCAACGGCCCGATTTTTTTAACCACCAACTGCCTCATCCCACCGAAGGATTCCTACAAAGATCGCGTCTACACCACCGGAGTTGTCGGTTTCGAAGGCGTTAAACACATCGCAGATCGCGCAGACGGAAAACCAAAAGATTTCTCCGCACTCATAGCCCACGCCAAGAGTTGTCCAGCACCGACGGAAATAGAGACGGGTGAAATTGTCGGGGGATTTGCCCACAATCAAGTTATGGCCTTAGCAGACAAAGTCGTCGAGGCCGTTAAAACTGGAGCCATTAAGCGCTTCTTCGTCATGGCTGGTTGTGACGGACGCATGAAGAGTCGTGACTATTATGCAGAGTTCGCGCAGGCACTGCCCAAAGACACCGTGATCCTGACGGCAGGGTGTGCAAAATACAAGTATAATAAATTAAATCTCGGAGATATCGGTGGCATTCCGAGAGTTCTCGATGCCGGACAATGCAATGACTCTTATTCCTTGGCCGTGATTGCTTTGAAACTGAAAGAAGTATTTGGACTAAAAGATATCAATCAACTTCCAATTTCCTATAACATCGCTTGGTACGAGCAAAAAGCGGTGATCGTTTTACTAGCCCTTCTCCACCTAGGCGTAAAAAATATTCACTTAGGCCCCACATTACCTGGCTTCTTATCCCCGAATGTCGTGAAAGTCTTAGTTGAGAACTTCGGCATTGCAGGCATTTCCACCGTTGAAGAGGATGTCAAAATGTTCTTGGCCTGATAGTTACACTTCTTAAGTCCCCCTTTATTGAGAATGAACTCAATAGAGGGGGACTTTCTTGTTTCCGAGCAAGGTCTTGTTTCGTGAGAGACCTTTGCTATATAATGCAGAAGTAGGGCTTTGTACCCATACTAGGTAAGGAGTTAAGTGATGGCATTATTATCTACCCGTATCCGCAGCTTAGCCACTTTTAGTTTGGCGATTGTTTACTTATGTAACCTGTATTTCAAATCTAGTGTAATCAAGGATCTCGATCTAATTCTTCTAGTTATCGTTATTTCACTAAGTTTTACTGTCGTAACAGGTTCCGCAAAGGTGATTGGCTATGTATCTTTTGCGTTAAGCATTAGCCTATTACTTATCTATCATGCTCCGTTAAGCGTATGGACGCAGGCTTTACAAGAAAACCTTTACCTGGTAGTTATGTTTACCCTGGTACCTTTGTTAGGTATCCCCATTCAATATGGGGGTTATTTCGAGTCTTTACAAAGTGTTTTCAGGCGCTATGTTCATACAAATAGTCGTTTTTACTTGCTTGTGAGTTTAATTTCCGCTTTTATAGGCGTTTTGGTAAATATGGCGGTTGTGCCGCTAGTGCATCAAATTAGCCTGGCCAGCGATAAGAGCTCTGACAAGAAGTTACTTAGTATAGCCATTAGCAGGGGGTTTACCACCTGCACAATATGGGCGCCAACAACGGCAGCCATAGCCTTGATCATACAATTATCCGACGCCGAATGGCACTCGTTTTTTCCTTTTGGCTTATTTTTTGGTATGATTGCTGGTTTAATCGGATATACCATGATGAAGTTGGCAGGAGGAAGCGTCGAGAATAGTTCGGCTATTGCTGTTGCTACAGTTGATCCTGCTGAAAAACTTAACTCTATTGCCGAAATTAATTTGCGGAAAGTTATTGAGTTAAGTGTTTTTGGTATTACTTTAATATTTCTCATAGTCATTGTATCCCTGATAACCGGAATATCAACGATTATTGTGGTTTCCATTGCTTCGTTGGTTTTCCCTGTTATTTGGCTGGCCCTAATCGGACGTTTACCAGTTTTAATCAGGGAGTTCAAGGGGGACTATTATATTGAGAGGCTGCCAAGATTAAAAAATGAAATAGTCCTCTTTGTTGGAGCGGGATTATTCGCAACTAGTATCTCGTACTCTCATTTAGGTAATTACGTGCCAAATATTCTAAACCCAATTGTAGGCAGTAACCCTTTGTGGCTTGCCGTCGTTATTATTTTAAGTAGTCTCATTTTGTCAGTTTTGGGTGTTCATCCGATTATAACTGTTACCATTCTTGGAGGAACCCTTAAAGCCGCTGCTTACGGCGTGACTCCTACGTATATGGCCTTGATTCTGGCCATTAGCTGGGCGATGGGGATTTCGATAGCTCCTTCATCAGCTACCGTTATTGCGATATCCGGATTAACCGAGCAATCTCCGCTTAAGGTCGGATTTGGCTGGAATGGATTATATGTTCTGATTGTCTCAACCGTACTAATTATGCTTCTGACCCTTTTTAGAGCGGTCGGATTAGTATAGTGGGTTAAATTTATTAAGCCACCTGCTTGCAATTGGGAGGGGTATAGTGAATTTCTCGAAAATATACAACACTGTTTATATGAAATATTGGTACTTAGTAGCACTGGCATTTATTATAATTTTACCTGTATTTTCTCTTTCTGAGATGACAGCCGAATGGGGGACAAATGTAACAAATAATGTAATTGTCGGTTGGGTCAGTGGGTCTATTACTTTTGTAATACTCGCACCCTTACCAATTACTAAAATCAATATTGAAATAGCAAAAGAAATATTTATTTATAAAGGTTGGAAAACTCTAATAGTATTTGCGGTCAATCAATTAGCAACAATAGCTATTTATTTAATATTTGAAGCAATACTGATCGTATCAAAAATGTGTTAGTAAGTGAGAATAATTAAGAAATGGAATCTTGGAGTTAGTATATGGTAAAAAGTGAGTAAAGGACTAGATAAGAAGATCAAACAACTCTGGGTTTTCGTTGATGACGGTATATTGAATCCCTTTTTTCTCCATTTTGGCAATAAGTGTTTGGTAATCTTCTTTTTGAGTGAGCTCAATTCCGACCAGGGTTGGGCCTTTTTCTTTATTGTTAACTTGCGTATACTCGAATCGCGTTATGTCGTCGTTAGGACCAAGGATATCAACTACAAATTCTTTTAGGGCACCCGGTCGCTGGGGAAAGTTGATGATGAAATAATGTTTAAGTCCTTGATCGAGGAGGGAGCGCTCTTTTATTTCCGGCGTCCGTTCAATATCATTATTTCCTCCGCTTATAATACAAACTACGTTTTTACCTACGATCTGACTCTTATAGGAATCCAAGACAGCTATCGAAAGAGCACCGGCTGGCTCGGCAACAATTGCGCTATCATTGTACATCTCTAAGATTGTAGTGCAGACTTTTCCCTCACTGACGACTAAGACATCATCTAAGACTTTCTGACAGATTTCAAAGGTTAGGTCTCCAGCTCGCTTGACTGCGGCACCGTCAACAAATTTATCAATCTTCTCCAAGGTCACAACTTCATTTTTATCAAGGGATTGCTTCATACAACAGGCCCCCTGGGGTTCTACTCCGATAATATGGGTCTTAGGGCTCAGGCATTTGAAGTATGTTCCAACTCCCGACATCATGCCACCCCCTCCAATTGCCCCAAAAACATAATCCACTGGATTCTCCAAAGCGTTGAGGATTTCGATGGCGATTGTACCTTGTCCCGCGATAACCAGAGGATCATCAAAAGGATGAATGAAATACTTTTTTTCTGCATCGCAATGCAGTTTGGCTTCCAGAAAAGCATCATCAAAGGTGTCCCCGGTCAGGACCACTTCTACAAAATCTCCACCAAATCGTTTGACTTGGGAGACCTTTTGCCTAGGGGTGGTAATGGGCATGTATATTCTACCAGGAATACCTAAGTTTTTACAGGAATAGGCTACACCCTGAGCATGGTTGCCCGCACTGGCACAGACCACACCATTTCTTAATTCCGATGAGGGAATGCTTTGAATCAGGTTATAAGCACCTCGGATCTTAAAAGAACGAACAACCTGTAAATCTTCACGCTTTAAATAAACATTGCAGTTGTATTTTTCCGAGAGAATGTCGTTTCGTTGGAGCGGTGTTTTATTGATGATGCCCTTTAGAGCCTGGCCCGCTTTGATGATATCTTCTAAAAGTACTCTTCCCATGTGCTTACCTCTTTTCTGTGTACTATCTATAGTCAATTATTATATATAATACACATTCACTCCCCTATTGTACATTCGCTTTATTCAACTTTAGTTGAACGAGTTCACTAAATTAACGCATTAGTTTGGAAAAGGGAAAAAGGAGGAACATACGAATGTGTTTCGGCTACGTTAGCCTTAGAGACCGAACCGGTCGACCCAAGGTTACAAAGTTAAGTAATAGTTGTTGAAAAAGCGAAATCCCAGTTATAATGAAAGGGTAACAATGTCTCGGAAGGATTTAGCGATTGTGACAACTATTAAGGTATCTGTTCGTACCCTAGTTGAGTTTGGTCTCAAACAGGGAGATTTGCAACCGAGTTCAATCGGAGCTTCACGGGCTCAAGAGGCGATCAAAGCGCATCAATATATTCAAAAAACAAGCGGTGCGGAGTACGTTCCGGAAGTAACTCTGAGTTATATCTATCTTCAAGAGGACTTTAGTCTGGAAATCAAGGGCCGTGCCGACGGAATAATTAAGAAGGAATCCGTTGCTTGTATCGATGAAATTAAAACCACCTCGCTGGATTTAAGCCTGATTAATGAAGCATTTAACGATTTGCATTGGGCTCAAGCTCAGTGTTATGCTTTTATGTACGCTGTGCAAGAAGGCTTAGAAACGATGGAAACTCAGCTTACCTACTTTCAGTTGGATACCGCCCAGACCAAGAAATTCTCAAAGACTTTTTCCTTGGCTGAGCTGTCAGTGTTCTTTATTAGTTTGGTTGAACATTATTTGACGTGGGCTCGCCAACTACAAGAGTGGTCGGTTATGAGAGATGTCAGCATTCGCACGCTGCAATTCCCCTTTGGGACGTACAGAACGGGACAAAGGGAACTGACTATAGCAGTTTACAAGACGATCAAACAAAGCCAGAAATTATTTGCCCAAGCCCCTACGGGAATCGGCAAGACCATGGGTACCTTGTTTCCCACATTTAAGGCTATGGCAGAAGGGTTTACGGTGCAGGTTTTTTATCTCACAGCGAAAACCATCACCCGAACGGTTGCGGAGAAGGCCATAAATGATTTACAAAAACAAGGTTTAGCGATTAAACGCTTAACCTTAACGGCTAAACGCAAACTGTGTTTTCTCCCTGAGGCGGCGTGTCTGCCAGAGGAATGTTTGTTTGCCAAAGGGTATTATGACCGAGTGCGAACAGCGGTGGAGGACATCTTCGAAGAGGAAGCCTGGACGCGTGAGGTAATTGAGGAATACGCCCGCAAACATTCCATTTGTCCCTTTGAATTCTCCTTGGAAATGGCCAATTGGGCGGATGTAGTTATCTGTGACTATAATTATGTTTTTGATCCGCGTGTCTACTTACGTCGATTTTTCCTTGACGGGGGAGAGTACACCTTTTTAGTAGATGAAGCGCACAACCTAGTGGAACGGGCGCGGGACATGTTTTCAGCAGAGCTTGGCAAGGAGTCTTGGCTTAGGCTAAAACGGCTTACGAAAGAAGACGACCCGAGGTTGACAAAAAGCGTGACTAAAGTTAACTCGGCCTTGCTCAAAGAGAAAAAACGTTGCATAGATACTGGCGGAAGAGGAGAAAGTGTGGAAAAAGAGCCTCCCTTAAAACTTATTCAGGCGTTACGACATTTTGTCAAAGAGGTTGAACATTTCTTGAAAGTGAACGATCGAGTAGTCGGGTGGCGCGAACAACTTGTGGAACACTATTTCCAGGCGTTGAGTTTTATCAGAACAGCGGACAGTTATGATGATCATTACGTCACCTTCCTACAGCTAACTCGGGACGATTTCCGAGTGAAGCTATTCTGCCTTGATCCCTCCGCGCGACTGAAGGAGGCCTTGGGAAGAGGGCGGGCCGCTGTACTGTTTTCGGCGACTTTGAGTCCGATGGACTATTTCATGAAGGTTTTAGGTGGGGAAGAGACGAGTTATAAGCTGAAACTGACGTCTCCGTTTCCCGCGGAGAATTTGTGCCTACTCATAAACGATCGCATATCTACTAAGTATAAACAGCGTGCCTCAACCTACGACCTTGTTGCGGAAGCGATATCCGCGGCTGTTTTTCGCAAAGAGGGGAACTATCTCGTCTATTTTCCGTCGTATGATTATCTGCACGAGGTATATCTGCAGTTTAGGGCACAGAACCAACAGGTAAGCGTGATCAGCCAAACTCCAGGCATGGCGGAAGTGGAACGGGAAGGATTCTTAGCAAAATTCGCCACTAATCCTGGGCAAACGTTGGTTGGATTTGCACTGATGGGTGGGATCTTCGGTGAAGGCATCGATCTTATCGGGGATCGGCTCTCAGGAGCAGTTGTCGTCGGAGTGGGGTTACCTCAGATTGGCCTGGAACGGGAGATTATTCGTTCCTACTATGAAGCAACTAACCAGCTGGGTTACGAATTTGCGTATATGTACCCTGGTTTCAACAAGGTATTACAGGCGGTCGGGCGAGTGATTCGTAGGGAAGAAGATCGAGGCATAGTGCTGCTCATTGATGAACGTTTCTCGCTAAGGTCGTATAAGAAATTGTTTCCTGAAGAGTGGAAGAAGGTACGCTACGCAGAAAATGTTAGGAGTATTCATAAAACGATCGAGGGCTTCTGGAATGAGCCGGGAAGCAAGGGGACGGTCCTCTTGCTTTCCTAGGCAGAACCAGGAAGCAAGAGAACCGCCTCCTTGCTTCCTTAAATATTTAATGAATGAGGTTAATTATGTTTATGTATGTGTTTCCAATAGTACTTATAGTGGCATCAAACATTGCGTATAATTTGTGCCAAAAGTTAACCCCACAGGATGTTAACCCCTTTTCAGCGTTGTTCATAACCTACTTGACTGCTGCAATCCTGTCTCTAATTGGATCACTATTTTATAAAACGAATAAAGGATTTCTACAATCCTTTAACGAATTAAATTGGACTAGCCTGGTGCTTGGGATTACAATTGTTGGCTTGGAATTAGGGTATCTTCTTGCCTACAGGGAAGGGTGGAACATAAGTGTTGGGTCGTTAGTAGCAAATATCATCCTTGCACTTATGCTTATCCCGATCGGAATATTGTTTTTCAAAGAGGGGTTTTCAGTTTATCAAATAACGGGAGTATTATTATGCATAATAGGCTTGTTACTTATCAATAAGTAGCAAGTTTAAGAGGAGATGTCCTGGAATGGAGCATAGAATGGACAAAAAATCGGCTAAGAGACAACTATGGATTGAATACGCAAAAGGAGCAGTGACAGTATTAGTGTTTCTAGCCGGACTAGCACTAGTTTCCAATTTCATAAATATTTACTTTGCAGTAAAGTTTGGTTTTGGTTTTAACGAGCGACCATGGTACAGCAATTTCGTGCAGTTAATTAGCATAATAGCTTATATGTTTGTGTTTGTCTCTGGGTACAAAAAACTTGGATTGAAGGTGACGGATAGAATAGATGATCTTAAAACAATTATTGATCGCTCGGATTAAAGTGTCAGGAGCATTCTCCTCCATTGTTAAGGATTTGAATACAAATTCAAATCGACAGATTCGATAATGATAAAAGATTTCATAAGGGGTTGACAAACAAGTAAATGTTGTTATAAAATTATATATAAGTTAATAAAATTATTAAATGCGATGACGGAGTAAAGTAAGCTATTTATTATCTTTCAGGGAGGAAGAGTCTTGACTGAAAACTCTTCTATGTGTAGTGATAGGTGAAGTTCCCTCCCGAGCTGCCGGCTGAACGAAATCAAGTAGGCTAGGACGGTTCTTCCCCGTTAACAAGAAGGAGGTATCGGATGTCATTCCCGTACCTTTGTCGAGTGGCCTTTTGGCTAAAGTCGGGTGGTAATGCGAGATATAACTTCTCGTCCCTTCAGGGATGAGAAGTTTTTTATTATACCTAGACGAATCTTGACAAATACGAGTTTGTCATGCTGTACTTTTTGAGAGGGTCAAGGTTGACCAAAATGGGTGGTAACGCGGAAGTCTACGGCTTTCGTCCCTGAGAAGGGATGAGCCGTAGACATTTTATTATATTTGAAAGGGGTATTATTATGAAAGATTTGAAATTAGCAGGACGTCTTATTACTGCACGGAGCACCATTGAGGTTAACGGGGTTCGGATAGGAGGAAAAGAAATCATCCTCATGGGTGGACCCTGTGCAGTAGAATCAAGTCTACAAATGAGCCAATCAGCCGAAACTGTCAAAAAAGCAGGAGGAAAGGTTTTGCGTGGCGGGGTCTTCAAACCGCGAACATCTCCCTATAGTTTCCAGGGTCTGGGCCTGGAGGGCCTCAACTATTTGGTTCAAGCAGCTAAAGAACAGAACCTTCTCTGTGTTACTGAAGTAATTGATGCACCAAGTCTGGATTTAGTGGTCGATAAGGTTGATATTCTTCAAATTGGTGCCCGGAATATGCAAAATTTTGAGCTTCTGAAATTAGCTGGTAAAATCAACAAACCGATTATCCTCAAGAGAGGGTTGTCGGCAACGATAGAGGAGTGGTTGTTGGCCGCTGAATATATTTTAGCTGCTGGTAATTCCCGGGTTATCCTTTGTGAACGTGGTATTCGTACGTTTGAACCCAGTACTAGAAACACTTTAGATCTAAGTGCTGTTGGAGTGGCTAAAGAACTATCTCATTTACCAGTTATCGTCGATCCCAGCCATGCAGCAGGTAGAAGAGACTTAATTGCCTCCTTATCTAAGGCGGCTATTGCGGCAGGGGCGGATGGATTATTAATTGAGACCCACCCTAATCCCGCCGAAGCTGTAAGTGATGGACCCCAGTCGTTAACTCCGGAACAGTTTATCCAACTAGCAGGGGAGCTCGGAGTGGTCGCCGAATCGGTGAATAAAGTCTTTGCTTTTGGCGGACAAGAGGATGAGAACACCCTTGAATCTCTGCGTGCCCAGATTGATAGGGTAGATCAAAGGATTATCGAACACTTAGCCGACCGTATGGAAATCGTCCGAAAGGTTGGGGATCAAAAACGTATGGACCGAGTCAAAGATACCAACCGAGAAAAAGAAATTATCAAACGCTTAGTAAACCTTGCCACTGAACTACAACTTCCGTCTGAATTAGTCAGGAAAATATATCCTTTGATTTTCGAGTCTGCGGTTCAGTCGCAAATTAAGAGTAAGCTTGTACGAGACCAAGAAGCTGAGCAGTCGTATTATCCCATAAGCAGTAAATAACGTATTAAGGCAGGTGCCGTTTCGATATCAAGGATTTGATGCGAAACGGTTTTTTACATATGGCCCTTAGCTACGTCAACATTTTTGCTAACCGAAATATTAGGATAGTTAATTTTCGTTAGGAAGCTTATAATAAAATGTAGTTGTGTAAGCATTGTTGACATAATTTGAAAGGCTAATTTTTAGATTAACGAATTGGGGGTAAGATTATGCTAAATATTCTTTATAGGCGTCGGAGCATTCGGAAGTATAAAGTTACGAAGTTAGACTCCGCAACAGTTCAGCAACTTCTAAAAGCGGCGTTATTAAGCCCATCGTCCAAAGGGACTCAACCTTGGCAATTTCTGGTGGTTGATGACGCTGAGTTATTGAAGCAATTGGCATTGGCCAAAAAAGGAGCAGGGTTATTAAAGAATGCTGCTTTGGGCATTGTAGTCTTGGCAGACCCTGCAAAAAGCGATATTTGGGTGGAGGACGCTGCTATTGCGGCAACGATTCTTCATTTGACTGCAGAAACTTTGGGATTGGGATCGTGCTGGGTTCAAATCAGAGAACGCCAGTTTTCGGAAACCGAATCGTGTGAAGAATATGTTCGAAGGATTTTGGGGATTCCAGAGAACCTCAAGGTGTTAGCGATTATTTCTATCGGATATCCTGATGAGTCCAAGCCACCGTATTCTGATAGCGATATAAAGTTTGATAAGGTCTACTTAAATAAGTATGGGTCTAAATTCTAACGATGGCTGCCATACCTTGACAGATGGCCTAGAAATACTAAAGGGGTAGTTCTTAGGAACTACCCCTTAACTTTGTGAACAAAGCATAAGGCAGCGGGCAAAAATTACAGAACGCGATCTATTATCGAAGGAGGATTTTAGAGAAAGACAAAGAATAAACTAAGAAGGCTCTTCTATATTTTACTAATTGAATTAAATTATAGTACTACCTAAATGGCTATAAGAATTTTTAAAAAATAATGCTATTTATCAACAAATTCTTTATATAAACTTATTATCGAACGTTTTTTAGGGGGTTGTAGAAACGTGGATAAGAAAATAACAACTATGGAAGAAGAACTGAGACAACAGATGGAAGAGTTGATACAAACCACCTTGTACCAGGAATTAAAGGAATCAGAAGAAGAACTTAGACGACAGTTGGCTGTCATTCAAACGAATAGAGAGTTAATAGCACTTAGTGAAGAACGTTACAAAACGCTTGTGAACAATTCCCGTGATGTAATTTATAGTTGTGATTGTAATGGATTTTTTACTACAATTAATGAAAGATTTTGTGAAGTTGTCGGTTTGCCCAAAGAAACAATTATTGGCAAGACGATGATTGATGTTCAAAAGGATTCTGGTTATATAAAAGAATGGAATAACGCATTTTCAAGTGCTGTTAATAATGGTAAGGTTAGTTCTTTTACTTACAGCTATGAAAGGGAAGTGGGAAGGGGTATCGGCTATTATAGTGTGACCATATCGCCTTTGCTAGATCTAAAGGGAAAGATTATCGGAGTGATAGGCACAAATCATGATATAACTAAAATTAAAGAAAATGAAAAAGCAATAAGCCATATGGCCTATTATGACTTTTTAACTGATCTACCCAATAGAGTCCTTTTCTTAGGCCGGTTGAAAAACGCGATTCAATTATCAAAAAAGAAAGCAACTCAAGTGATTGTCTTAGTCCTTGATTTAGATAACTTTAAAGTAGTAAATGATACCCTTGGCCATACAATGGGTGATGCTCTTTTAGTCGAAACGTCAGCAAGATTACAAAAATCGGTAGACAAAAAAGATACGGTCGCTCGCTTAGGTGGGGACGAATTTTCATTGTTAATAGAAGATGTTAAACAAGAAGACGATATATTTTACCTCATGAAAAAGATAGATTTAGTGTTTGAAGAACCATTTAAGATTAATAACAGAATAATTAATCTAACCGCAAGTATAGGGGTTTCAATCTATCCAGATGACGGCGACACTAATGAGGAACTCATAAATAATGCAACTACGGCTATGTATTTAACCAAGAAATCTGAGAAAAACGGATATCAATTTTTTGATTTTGAAATGAAACATAAGCTCTTGCAAAAAGCAAATATTGAGCGGTTATTAAGGAAAGCGATAAAAAACAATGAATTTATAGTGCATTATCAACCGCAATATACCGTTACTGGGGGACTTCGCGGCTTTGAAGCATTAATACGCTGGGACAGTCCTGAAATGGGTTTTTTAAGCCCTATGGAGTTCATCCCTATAGCCGAAGAAACAGGCCTGATTATTAAGATTGGCGAGTGGGTTTTAAACACGGCAAGTCTTACTTGTAAAAAGTTTGAAGATAAATATGGTTGTGAACTTATCATGGCCGTTAATATTTCCCCAATTCAATTAAAGCAAAAAGAATTCGAGGAAATTGTAATGAAGGCAATTATATCTTCAGGGATAAAGCCAACCAGTCTGGAATTGGAAATAACCGAGAGTAGTTTTATTGATAATTATGATAGTGTTGTCAATAAATTAGGAAATTTCAAAGAACTTGGAGTAGGAATCGCTTTAGATGATTTTGGGACCGGATATTCTTCGTTGAGTTACCTAAAAAGACTCCCAATCACTCTGTTAAAAATCGACAAATCCTTTGTTCAGGAAATAAATTTTTTGAATCCTCATAATGATTTAACGGAGTCGATTATTGCGCTTGTGAGTAAGCTTAATATTAAAACAATCGCAGAAGGCGTTGAAACAATAGAACAACTTAACTACCTAATTAATGCGAAATGTGATTACACACAGGGCTTTTACCTTGGGAAACCTGGACCCGAAGAGCTAATCGGCGGCATTATTGAAAAAGGCTCTATTTAAGGAGCTCACCACCATCAACTGGATTTTCAGGGCCTACGAGATTTAATTGGTAAAATACTAAATCAAGCCACTTGCCGAACTTAAAGCCAGCTCTTTGTATTGTACCAGAGTACTCAAAACCTAATTTTTGATGCATATAAAGACTGCTTTTATTAAATGAGTCAATGCCAGCAACTAATGTTGCGAACTTTCTCTGATTCGCAATTTTAATAATTTCTTTTACGAGGGCAATACCCACCCCGTGATTCCGATAGTCATGATGTACATAGACTGAATGTTCTATCGTATACTTATAGCCTGGCCAAGCTCTAAAAGGCCCAAAAGTTGCAAATCCAATAACCCTGTCATTTTCTTCAAAAACAAGGATAGGAAATTGATCCTCACTTTTCTTTTGAAACCATAACTTTCTGTCCTCTAGTGTTTGAACATTATAGGTATAGACTGCTGTAGTATTTAAGATCGCATCGTTATAAATTTCCAAGATTTTGTTTGAATCATTTTCTACTGCTTGTCTAATCATTCAATCAGCAACTCCTTATATAAATATTACCGTAAATAAGATGTAAAATGTGAAGCAGTCGCAGAACCGACTGTTTTTTGTTACTTATCAGAAAGTATAACTTAGATAATACACTCAAATTATAGTTATTGAAAGATGAGGGGTAAAGTTGTTGACAATATTTTTAATAAGAAAAGAGCACCTTAGTCTCTTGCATTAACAACTAACAAGTAATTTTCAATGTTTTTTATAAAGCTTTTATATTTCCTTTAAAACAAGTTTAAACTCTCCCTTTATAATCAATTTGTACTCAAAAATAACAGGGAGGTCGTTTAAAAAAATGAGCAAACTTAAAATCATGTATGATGTAATTAACACGATGAAAGAAAAGGAGGTAATACGCGGTACATTAAAAGCGGTGGGATTGAAGGACCAAGTTGAAATAGGTCACTTTATTAATGAATTCGAAAAAAATCTTACAAACGGAGAGACCAAAGTCAAAATTAGTACAGAATTCGACTGCGATGGCAAGAAACTAAAGCATGACAGTCAATCTGAGTTCACAATGCAAGGCTGCTGTTCTAGTCATAAGCATCATGGTTTTTTGAAACACATGCATCATCATCACGCTCACTCCAACTCTGGCGATCAAAATCAGGATCATCCTAAATGTTGTGGGATTAAGGGTAAATTCACAAAGTTGGCATTTCTTCTAAATATACTAAATCAAATCAAGGTGGATGAGAACGAAGATAAGTCCGTGATCTTGTCTCTAAACCTAACTGAAATTCCTGAGGAACTAAAAAAAGTTTTCAATGAAAGAATGAGTCAGCATACGAAACCTGAAAACCATCCACACCACGGCTTTATGAAGGAGTGTTGCACTCTGAAAGATCCAAAAATAGGGGTAAATATTTGGATCAATAAGGCAAGGGAAGTAGAAAAGATCGTGGTGACTGTTGACGGAAATCATAGCGAAGGCCTTAATGAAAACCATGTTGTCAGTCTCCAAGCGGAATTGCTTCTTGCTTAGCAAGGGAAACCAAGCGGTGGTAAAAGTCTCTTAATATAGGCGAGGGCGCAGAACAATTGAATTGTCTTGTGTCCTCGTATTCGATATAATATGTTGTTAGTAATAATAGGAAGAATTAATGGGTGAACTGTATGTTTAATCGGATGAAAGAGCATCTATTAATGAGGTCAGAAAAAGTAAAGAACATTCGCGATATAAGGCATCGGGAATTCTATAGAAAACACCAGGAATTCCACCAGTATCAACGAGAATCATGTTGCCGTGAGGAATTTGAGAGAAAACATCGGGAATTTAATCAGTATCATAAGTCTCTGCGCTATATTCGTCCTGTAAATATTATATTTAATTTGATCATTCTATACTTACTTTTTCGATGGGTAGGTAGCAGGTCAATTAGTCTATTTTTTGCAGTGTTCATAATTATTAAGGAAATTCTGCAATTTACGTTTCACTGGCGTTTAGAAAAACGAGTATTTAAACCGATCGCTAAGCTCAAAGTTGGAGTTGAAGAGATTTCTAAGGGCAATTATAGTGTAAAAGTTGAGCAAGATTTCGCTACTGATCCAGGCTTTATTGGGTTATTGGTCGATTCGTTCAACGAGATGGCCCAAAAATTACAAGCGAATGAGATAATGAAATCTGAGTATGAAGAAAATCGAAGGACCCTTATTGCTAATATTTCGCATGATCTAAAGACGCCCATCTCAACGGTGCAAGGGTATATTGAAGCAATCCAAGATGGAGTCGTTATTTCGCCCGAGAAAGTTAATATGTATCTTAAAACGATTTATCAAAACACAGTTTACATGGATAAACTCATTGATGATCTTTTCTTATTTTCTAAACTAGATTTGCAAAAACTTGATTTTCAGTTTGAAAGTGTTCTGATAGGAGCTTTTATGCATGACTTAATGGAAGAATTTCAATTTGAACTTGAAGAAAAGCAATTGAAGTTTGACTATATCAATATGATGGAGAGCGATTGTCTTATATCTATCGATCGGAAAAGGATCCATCAGGCTTTCCGAAATGTAATTGGAAATGCTGTAAAATATGGAGCCAATCAGGATTTGGCCGTAAAGATTGAACTGGATCTATTAGATGAATTTATTGTCATTAATATTGAAGACAATGGGCCAGGAATCTCTGAGGAAAAACTTCCTCATATTTTTAATAGGTTTTACAGAATTGATAACGAGCGGACAAAGGATTTGATGAGTACTGGACTTGGACTGGCCATTGCTAAGGAACTCGTGCAAGCTCATGGAGGATCAATTTCGGTATCGAGTATTGAAAAAGAAGGTACTTGCTTTACAATACGGCTCCCTATCATATAGGAAACATACTCAGTGGAAAGAGGTTATCAATGAAACGAATTCTAATTATCGAGGATGATCTCAACATTGCCGAATTGGAACGAGATTATCTCCAATTAAATGGGTATGAAGTAGATATAGTTCAAGATGGGCTTGAGGGCTTGAAACAGGCTCTAACGGGCCTCTATTGTGTTATTATTGTGGATTTGATGTTGCCTGGTAAAGACGGATATCAAATCACTAAGGAAATTCGCGATAAATATGAGATTCCAGTGCTTATTGTATCCGCTAAAAACGAAGATATCGATAAAATTAGAGGCCTGGGTTTTGGCGCCGATGATTACTTAACGAAACCCTTTAGTCCTGCGGAGTTAGTAGCAAGAGTCAAAGCTCATATTTTAAGATATGAACGGCTTAAGAGCAAAACAGTTGCCTGTGAAGTAATAACCCATAGGGGACTTGAAGTAAATACATCATCTCATAAAGTCTTTGTTAATGGAAAAGAAGTTCAATTGACGACAACAGAATATGGACTACTAGTATTTTTTGCTACTAATCCAAACATTGTATTTAGTAAAGAACATATTTTCGAAACAATATGGGGAGATGAACCCCTCGGAGATACAGCAACCGTATCAGTTCATGTTCAAAAGATAAGAAAGAAGATTGAAAGAGACCCATCTAATCCGGAATATATCGAAACCTTATGGGGTACGGGATATAGATTTAATGCTTAACTTCGGTGGCTTTAGTAAACACCCTTAATACAAGCTCTGGCAATTATAGTCAACTTCTTTAACCTTAGTTAGCTTTTGTCGTTAAGTCATCAACACTTTCCCATTAAAAAAATTGCATTCTTCACGCGTGTGTAATTCTTGAGAAAACGTCTACTTCATGGTATAGTTTTAAAAGAAGGAAATAAAATTATCATAAATCTTCTTATTCAAACGTATTTCTTAAGGTGTTGGTTTATTAAACCAGTACCTTTTATTTATAAAGTCAGAAGTATTAAGCCACTGAACTGACCGAAAAATTTTTCTAGAAACGAGATGATACTTTGAATGATTTTTTAAGTGCCTTGATTTTGGGAATTGTAGAAGGGATTACCGAATTTCTCCCCATTTCCTCTACAGGACATCTTATTATTGTGAACCAGTTTGTTGGGTTCACTGAACAATTCGCAAAAATGTTTGATGTGGTTATACAACTTGGGGCTATTCTTTCGGTGGTAGTTTACTTTCGGAAACGACTAATTCCATCGGGTCGAAACTATCTCTCGGAAAATCAGAGAATATTTGACCTATGGAAGAAAACAATTGTTGGAGTAATTCCTGCACTTGGTATAGGATTTCTAGCAGGAAAATACATAGAAGAACGTTTGTTTAATACGACCGTCGTTGCACTTGCTCTGATAGTGGGTGGGATAATTCTAATTTACATTGAAAATAGGAAACCTTTAAATCGAATCTCCACAGTAGAACAATTGACTTATAGTACTGCTTTTCTAATCGGCCTTATTCAGTGTTTGGCAATGATTCCTGGTACGTCACGCTCAGCAGCAACTATCATCGGGGCAATGTTTTTAGGCGCTTCCAGAGTTGTAGCCGCTGAATTTTCTTTTTTCTTGGCAATTCCTACTATGGTAGCCGCTTCCGGTTACACATTATTAAAGAGTGGAATGTTGTTAACGTCGCATGAGTTCCTGGTTGTAGCTTGTGGGTTCATCGTATCATTTGTTGTGGCCTGGCTAGTCATAGCTGGGTTCATGAATTACATAAGCAAAAGGGATTTCAAACCGTTTGCTTATTACAGAATTGTGCTGGGAATTATTGTCCTTGCCTATTTTACCTTCCTTAAGTTCTAGTCCGACTCTCGTCGGGATATGGAGTAATATTTTGTTTTAAGAGCCTTTCGAACTTCAATCTTGAAGTTTGAAAGGCTCTTTTAGTGGGTTGAGTAAATCCATTGACTACGTGGTCAACAAGGTGTATGATTCTATCATGATTGACAACTTGGTTTGTAAGGGGAGATGAGTTTGTACAAAAATTTTTTAAACCTTAATCAGGATAAACAAAAAAAAATATTGGAAGTGTGTATCCATGAATTCGCCGAACGAGGGTATGAAAATGCCTCAACTAATACGATTATTAAGGAGGCGGGCATTTCCAAGGGGATCTTGTTTCATTATTTCCAAAACAAGAGAAGCCTATTTCTCTATATTGTGGACTATTGTTTCCAGGAGGTTTTAGAAGAGTATAAAAAATACCCTCTCACAGAAACAGGCGATATTTTTAAAAGGTTGATTGAATTTGGTGTTCTTAAGCTAAAGTTATATCATGCTTACCCGGAGATTAGCAAAATTCTACTGGAAGCCTTAGTAAATTCTCCTAAGGACCTTCGCTTAGAGATTGAGACAAAGTATAACAGACTTTCAAAAGAGTTTCTGCCTGCATTCTTTCAGGAAATTGATGATACAAAGTTTCGTAAGGGTGTTGATACCACTAAGGCAATTCAAATATTGACGCTTTTTTTAGAGGCTCTAGGACAAAGATACCTCAAGGACTATAAAGGCAAGGAACAAGAAATGTTAGAGGATGTCGATAAAATTATGGATGAGTATTACGAATATATGGAGATCTTGAAATATGGGATGTATTCTTCTTAAATTTTTAGATTATGGTCCAGATGGAGGGGATAGAGATGGATGTTCTCATGGAAGGAAAAGGTATCCGCAAGTTTTATCGTACTGGCGAAGTAGAAGTCCAAGTTTTAAAGGGAATTGACTTCCAGATCTTCCAAGGAGAATTCATTGTTATTCTGGGCCAAAGTGGTTCAGGTAAGACAACGCTACTTAATATTATTGGGGGCATGACTCAAGCATCAAGCGGTGAGCTTTATTACAAAGGAGAGCCCTTACATGCCATTGACGAGCAACACCTCACACTGTATCGAAGGAACGAGGTGGGGTTTGTCTTTCAAAATTACAATTTAATGCCAAATCTTACAACCTATGAAAATGTCAAATTAGCGGTAGAAATAGCTCGGAATCCACTCTCCGTTTCAGACGTTTTACGGGAAGTCGGACTTGAGGGCTGGTCGGATCATTTTCCATCTCAACTCTCAGGCGGACAACAACAGAGGGTGGCTATCGCGCGGGCCATTGTCAAAAACCCTGAACTGCTATTGTGTGATGAACCTACTGGGGCTTTGGATATTCAAACGGGTATCCAAGTTTTAAAATCGTTACAGAAGTTAAACAGTGTATACCAAAAAACTGTGATGATTATTACGCATAATATCGAAATTGCCAAAATGGCCAATAGAGTTTTCTATTTGAAGGATGGTCTTCTCGATAACGTCAAAGTGGTCGAGAATCCACTGGATCCGGAGGATATCTCATGGTAATGCTGAGAAGAAAGACCTTGAGAGATATCTTAGAAAACAAGGGAGTCTATTTTGCCTGTATTATGGTCATTGCCTTAGGCTTGCTTATTTATACCGCCATGTCCATTGCCGTAGAGAGCATGGATAAGTCCCTGCAGGAGTTCTATACTGAAACAAATTTTGCGGACGGATTTATCAGCGTAACCGGTTATCCCGAAAGCAAAGTTAATTCATTGTCTTTTATACCCGGAATTGATCAAGCAGCTGGTCGAATTGTCAAAGAGGTGCGCATTATTGATCAACAGAAAGACTCAAATCGTTATTTGAAAATGCTCACGCTTAATCGTCCGAATACCCCACAAATCAACCAAATTCATCTCACAACGGGACAGTTGCCCAGAGAAAACCAACCCGAAATTCTCGTGGACCCCAAGTTTTTGGCCGCCAATCATTTGTCGTTAGGGGATACCGTCAATGTCAATCTTGATGGCAATCAAGTATCCTTAGTTATTACTGGAACGGCGCAAAGCCCAGAATTCATTTACATTATGAGAAATGCCCAAGACCTTTACCCATCCCCTGAAGAATTTGGCATGGCGTACGTTTCCTTTAGCACGCTCAAAGCGCTTGTCAAGGAAAAAGGCCAAGTCAATGATCTCGTGATAACACTTAAGGATGGGGTTAGTTTTGAATCAGTCAAGGACAGTCTCCAAGCCGAGTTAAAACCCTATGGAGTTCGGAGTATCATCCCTCGTAAAGATCAAACGAGTCACACCGTTATAACCAGTGAGATTAAATCAATCCGAACCATGTCCAAAACTTTGCCGGTAGTGTTTTTGGGAGTAGCTGCCATTATTTTGTATACTATGTTGCGGCGCCTCATCGAACTGCAACGAGGGATAATCGGAACCCTGAAGGCCTTTGGTTTTACGGATCGAGAGATAATTTTACATTATCTGACCTATCCCCTAGTCATAGGAACCACTGGTGGATTATTAGGAGGGTTAGCCGGGGTGGCTCTTTCGTTCCCTTTGACGATGATGTACAGGGCATTTTTTGATCTACCTGGTCTAAAAAGCGAATTCTCTTTCAAATACCTCTTTATTAGCCTCGCCTTGGCCATCGTCTTTAGCGCTCTTAGTGGGATCAAAGGAAGTCTCGATATTTTGCGCTTGGAACCAGCTGAAGCCATGAGGCCACCTGCACCAGGAACGGCTTCTAAAACCTTAATCGAAAAAATTACCTGGTTTTGGCAAAACCTTTCGTCACAAGCCCAGATGGGTATCCGAGATGTATTTCGCACCCCAACGAGAAGCCTCTTTAACGTCCTGGGTATCGCCGTAGTTTTTAGTTTAATGACAGTTTCTTGGTCGATGCAGAACATGACTGATATATTGACAACGGTCCAGTTAGAAAAAGTTCAAACCTTTGATGTCAAATTGTCGTTGAGCCAACCTTCTCCCTCAGGAACAACAAAATTTGCCGTCGCCAATGATCCTGGCGTATCTAAAGTCGAACCTTTATTGGAAGTGCCAGCTTCTTTGAGAAACGGTTGGTTAAAGAAAGACGTCGCTCTGATGGGTCTTACTAAAGAAACCACACTTTATAATATTCTCGATAAAAAGGGCCAAAGGGTGGAGGTTCCTGATCAGGGAATTTTGCTATCTGAACATTTAGCTAAATCTTTAAACGTCAAAGTTGGAGACGAAATTTACGTGGAAAGTCCTTTGCGGAGAGAAACTATCGATCAGAAGGGTGAGAGGCTGTTAGTAAAAGGGGTAGTTCCTCAGTATGTCGGACTTAATGCCTTTATGGAGGAAAAAGAGCTGCAACGTTTTCTAAGGCAAGGAGAAATCAGCACAGCCATGTTGATTGAGATAGACCCTTCTGAAGTAGGACAAATGAAGAGCAAATACCGAAATGCCAGTAATGTCGCCTCAATTGAATCTCTGAAAGACACCGGGGACAAGATTAAAAAGATGATGGATTCATTTGGCTTCACGACTTGGATACTTGCCATTCTCGGCGGAATTTGCGGATTTGCCCTTATCTATAATTCTAGCATTATTTCGCTGTCTGAACGGAAACGAGAATTGGCATCCCTTCGTGTGCTAGGTATGACGCCAAGAGAGGTACTGCGGGTGATCACCTCGGAACAATGGACTTTGTATGCTTTTGGTATTTTGCTCGGTATACCGATGGCCTATGGATTAAATATGAGTATGGCTCAGTCAATGAGCAATGATATGTACTCTCTTCCAGCAGATCTTCCGCTCATGGCTTTGTTGGGTGCGGCTGCGGGAACCGCTTTTTCAGTTCTGGTGGCCCAAAGCAGGGCTTACTACAAAATAAAGTCACTTCCCTATGTTGAGATTCTTGCGACTCGTGATTGAGAGTAAGAGTTTGATCCAAATCGTAAGACTCCCACTTCTACAAGTGGGAGTGGTACACCTTATTCTGCTTCGGTGGGGGTAGAGTCCCCCACCGAAGACTCGATGTTCAACTTTAGTTGAACGAGTTCACTTACAACGTTCGCTCCGTAAGCTTCGTAGACCAAACTAACTCTCAAAGCCGCCAGCTCCGACGAGTGCCCGGCAATTCGCCATCCTGCAAGAATGTTAATACGTGCGAAGACAGTGTCTTCAGGCTCAGTTGCCGGTTGGAAACGTCCTGTTTCCAACTCGTCTCCGCTGCCTGCTTTTCACGAAGTTTGGTGAGCTACTCGCTTAAGTCGTTCTCTTTTGTAAATCAAACTCCCCACCCACTATTCTACAAGTTGTATTTCCGGTACGGCCAAGGAACAAATAGTGATGAGTAAAAAGTAGAAGAATAGAAGAGTTACGAGAGGGAGATATAAATGGCTATTGAAAAAACGAAAATTAAGCTGGCTCCTAAAATGTTTAAGCTGCCTAATCTCAAACATCGTAAGTTTGTGATTATGGGTGGGCTTGCACTCCTGGTGCTGATTTCTGTCACTATCTCGAAGGCTATGCCTCTGGCGGTCAACGTAATAACCTTGCATCCTCAAAACTTTAGCAAAGGGTTTACGGAAGAAGGAGAAATCATCGCCGCTCAAGAGTGGCCGATCTTCAACCCTGTAGAGGGGAAGCTGCAAACCCTTAACGTACAAAATGGTGATACAGTCAAAAAGGGACAAGTGCTTTTCGAGATAAGCACCAGTGATTTAAACTATCAGTTGGAAGCCCTGAAAGCTCAAGTTCAGAGTTTGGAAGGGCAACGTTTGCAGAGTTACAAAAGTCCCAATACGCAAGTTGCACAACAAAATTTAGTGATTCAGCAAGCGGAAAAGGATGCTCAGACCGAAGAACTAAACCTGACACGCATGAAAGCCTTGTATGATGCCGGATCAATTTCTCTAGTTGAATATGAAGTGGCTCAGTCAACGTTCGATAAAGCGAAAAACGTATTAGATCAGCAAAAATTAGATTTACAATTGATCTACGAGCAAACTAAGGCTTCCGAAGGGTCGGAAATGTATTATAACAATCAGAAGGATGCCCTGCAAGCTCAAATTGACCAGTTAGAAGATAAGATCAGTAAAGCCAAAGTTGTTGCCCTTCAAGATGGCCTTGTCAAAGACATCTCTCTTAAGGAAGGAGGCATTGTTCCTCTGGGCCAGCAAATAATGACCGTATTCACGAACGATGGTTATGAGTTAGAAAGCTATGTCCTAGCCAGCGATGCCCTCGATATCAAAGTGGGGAGCACGGTACAAGCTGTTCAAGCAACCAGCGCCGGAAATAAATCCTTGACAGGCAAAGTTGAAGCTGTTGCAGTCGCTGCCGTCGAGAGGGTATCTCCACTCGGGCTCAAAGAAAACCGCGCAAAAATAACGATTCGTCTTGCTGACTCTTCTCCTGTCGTCGTTCTAGGGAGCAATGTGGATGTTAGATATACAACTCACGAAATGTCGGGAAAACTCCTGATCCCCAAAGCAACCCTTTTTCCCTATCAACAAGGGGAGGCTGTCTGGGTAGTTGAGCAAGGTAAGGCTAAGATTCAACCCGTTAAAAAAGGCTTGGAGAATGACAGTCAAGTGATTATTGAACAAGGATTGACTGATGGTGATGTAATTCTTCAGGACCCTAATTTAACGACACTTAAAGAAGGAAAACGCATTAAAAAAATGCTTTAAACGAGGAGAAAATTGAAATAGATCCCAAGGTTATGCAGGACGCCGCCGAGGTCATGGCGTATGGTACTGCGGTTAAATTCAGTGAGCGATAACCTGTGCAAAATGAGGAGAATCTGAAGTTCCGAGACACAGTTTTACCCCCATATCCCCCTAGGAACAAAATATCTATCCCCTGGGAGTAAACATAAATTTTGTCCTCTAATATCTAAAATAGGCCTAATCACATCCTTATATATGATGTTTTTGCGTCGTTCTTAATTTAATGTTGATATCAAAGCTTACTGTAACACCACTTGTAGCTGCTTCTGAAATGAGGGCACCTGAATAACCTGTAGGCATGTGTAAGCCACGGGTTATTCAGGATTATGAAGTCTATCAATCATTGGTTTTATACTTAAATCATGTTGACCTCGTTTTCTATAGTCTTTAGGCGCGAGAAGTGCCTCAAACCCATGTAGCCCAAGGGTTAGAGGCACTTGTGGATAACTTGCCGAGTGTCTACGTTTTTACTTGTGTATAAGTTAGAAACCCGCACGGTTATCGCCTTTTTAGTCTGGTTCGTATGCCTAAAACGCCGATTGACTGTCGAACCCGAGTTCACAGCTCTTAACTTCTGACTAAAAGACTTTCCCTCTCGTTTCAGGGCCTAATATTAATACTGCTAAAGCGCCAATTAATACACAACTTGAAGCAACCATAAAAACTGCCAAAGGACCATAACCTGAAATAACGTAACCAAGAGAAATGGGCCCCATAAAAGCTCCTACCCGACCACACGCCAATCCAAACCCTACTCCTCTGCCTCGCAGATGCGTCGGAAATATTTCAGGTAAATACACATTACACGACATTGAATAGCCATACTGGAAAAACATAAACGCTAGTCCTAAAATGATTACGAGCGTAATGGTTGGTGCTGAACCATAGATAAATGAACTAACGGCTGTTGTAACCGCGAACACTAGCGTTGTCTTTTTCCTACCAATTTTCTCTACTAGAAAATATACCAAAAAGAATGCTGGGAGCCCGCCAAGCGCGATTACTGCTATAAAGGCCGTAGATTTAATAATAGCAAATCCTTTAGCTACCAGTAAAACACTCAACCATGTACTTAGCCCGTAAAACCCTAGCAAGGCAGTACTCTGCCATATTAATGCCATCAACATGATTGGAATGAATGGTTTTGTTAAGAGTTCAGAAAAGCCTTGATTAGATGGTTTCTTAACAATGACATCGAGATATTCATCATATACTGAGGGTAAAGGCTTACCAGTACTTTTTTGGACATTTTTTTCTATTATATCCATAACTTTATCGGCTTCCGAATATCTTGATTTAGATTCAAGCCAATAAGGTGATTCCGGAATAAACTTCCAAACTACAAACAGCCATAAAGCAGGCAACGCTTCAGCTAAGAATACTCCCTGCCAGTTAAATCTAGGTAGTAACAAATAAGTTAATAAACCCGCACCAGCTATACCTAACGGGTAAAAAGCCTGATAGAGAGCTAGATACATCCCGCGATTTTTAGAAGGAACTAGTTCGCTCAACATAGTAACTCCGACAGGTACTTGAGCTCCTAACCCCACGCCCAGTAAAAAACGAAATACTAAAAGACTTTGTGTTGACCATGCATTACTCACTAAAAAACCACTTATTCCCCAAAATAACATAGAATAAATTATAGTCTTCTTTCTGCCAATTTTATCGGATAAAAATCCAGATATTAAAGAACCGAAAAACATACCGGCAAAACTTATTGATCCTAAATACCCCATAATTTTAGGATCTAATTTAAAAGCGCTCCCTAAAACGGGCATTAGGTATATCATTCCACCTAAATCTAAAGATTCCACAAACCAGGCTACTATAAGCACCCCAACTAACATTTTTTGAAAATTTGAATTAGGGATTCTCTCCATTCGACCAGTAATGCTTATACGTTTGTTACTTACAGAAGTATTCATACTTAAACCTCCTCGTAGTGCGCACGTTGTGCGCTTCATATATATTTCCTAGAAATCATCGCCCCTGCAATGCGATGTAAGACAACCGACTAACCTCAAGCGAAAGCCTCTGGGGGACAAGAGCATGTCGGCAAAGTCGGGATTAGACAACTAACGTTGTCGAGTAGCCTGGCGAGTCAGGCCATATATGGTAAAGCCTATGGGCTGAATCCGGGTCTGTGGCTGTGCGACGCTGCCGGACAAAACACCGGCATCAATGGGTATTTCCAATATATGAAGGATTGGATATAAGCAGGCCTGTTGACATACCTGCGATAAGCAGGGTAACGACCAACTGGATACCTACGTATGGATACACTATATGAATTTGTCAAACGTGACCTGCCTAAGTGCCGTTCCCAGGTATATGGCAGAGAGCCCTAATAGTAGCCCAACGGCCTTCTGTAATGGAAGGCACATGGTGAAGGGGGGCAGTA
>LOEW01000156.1 GCA_001516045.1 Desulfosporosinus sp. BRH_c37 | reverse complement strand
TACAGCCGAAAGGTTGTATGTAGCTGTGTAGATATCTTGTAAGGTCGAACGACTCATTAATATAGGCTGTGACTTGCTTGGTATTGGTCGAAAGATCATTATTGGGTAATAAGTGATCTATATTGGTGTTAGGTAGATCATTACGTGCTCTTATAAAAACCCACTAATCTATTTTAGCGGGGTTTTTTACGTCTCAATAAGGTTACCAAGGTCCTGTAAGGGCAATCTAAGAAGTCCCTGTAGGGAAATTCATGAACTGTCCCTACAGGGACTCCTTTTACACAAATAAAAAGGCTATTGCCATAATGGCATAGGCTGATAAAAGTTGTGCTCCTTCTAGCCAGTTAGAGCGGCCATCCATGCTAATCATGGCGGTAATTACAGTAGCCATAATGATGACTACAAGTTCATAGCTAGTAAATAACAGGTCCAATGGTTGACCCAAAAAGTAGCCCAAAAATACTAACAGAGGAGCAACAAAGAGGGCAATCTGAGTGCTTGAGCCGATGGCGATTTCCAGACTAATCTCCATTTTATTCCTTAAGGCCATCAGGACGCTAGTGGAATGCTCTGCCGCATTGCCAATGATGGGGATAACTATGACTCCAATGAAAAGTTCGCTGATGCCCAAGGTTTTCACTACAGGTTCAATTCCTTCCACCAGAAATTCACTTTCTAAGACAACTAAGATAGTCGCAACGATTAAAACCATTAATGCTTTAAGTTTCGACCAGTTTGGAGTTTCTGGATGTTCTAGGCTAGGACGGAAAACATCCTTGTGCGTATGAAGAGAAAAAATTAAACTAAGTACGTAAACGAACATTAAGACAGCAGCAACTCCTAGGCTAAAGGGTTCCGCGCTGGGATTAGTATGTGTTTGAAGAAAGACCGCGGGAATGATCAATCCCGTAACAGCCATAAGCAACATCGAAGTATGCATACCTGCAGCTGCTCTATTGAATTTCTGAGTCTTATACTTAAAACCGCCTAGGAGCATGCTTAAGCCTAGGACCAAGAGAAGATTGCCTATGATAGATCCGGTTATCGATGCCTTGACCACTTCATAAAGGCCTGCTTTTAGGGCAAAAATAGTGATGATGAGTTCTGCCGCATTACCAAAGGTAGCATTTAACAAGCCTCCAACTCTTGGACCAACATAGAAGGCTATTTCTTCAGTGGCTTTGCCCATATAGCCCGCAAGTGGGATTATACTTAAACCAGCAGCAACAAATAGTAAGACGGGCGAGTAATCCGATAGTTGCAGAAAAAAACTAATGGGAATAGCTAAAAGTAATAAATTAAGAAAATTCACCAATTTTTCCTCCTTAGTTCCGATAAAATCGTTCTATATAATTAAAATCTATTTGTGTAGGTGTGTCAAATAGAAGGAGTGAAAAGATATCTTACTAATTTAGTAAAGGGACAAATTTAAGCCAGCACAAAGTGCTGGCTTAAATTTGTTTTCAATGGCTTATTGACCTTAGGAAAGCGAAGCACAAGGTCCTACGGCACATTTGCCGCAAATATCACATAATCCTAAGTCCGGAAATTGCTTGTCAACTTCTAACAAATGAGCATAACATTTATGTTTGTCCAGGCCTTGGACCGTCAAAGCTCCAGTAGGACAGTTGTTAACACAAAACTGACATTTGGAATCTCTAAGATAGAGACAGTTCTCTTGTGTAGGTCGTGGGGTGGGTGGAATTTCAGCTGAAATAACTGTACTGCCAAAACGGCCGCCGCAGCCTGACGAGGTAATTAGCATATGATTAATTCCGAAGGTACCCAACCCGGCAACAAACCCTACGCTTTTATTTGACCAACGCGCCGACAGATCCTGTTCATTAAAATTATGGGTAGCAGGCTGAGTCACCACATTTATGCCGAGGGCCGTTAATTCTCGTTTGAGTTCAGCACTAATGGTCGCGATGAGGGTGTTCGTTTCTATATAAGCCACAGCCCATTCTCTAGCGATTTGGGGATTTTTTCGATTAGCAATTATGATAGTCTTGGCAAAGGGCAAGAAGAAGGATATAACCGTTTGAGCATCAGGGAGGAGTTCGGTGGGATGCAAATGATGAGGACCAATGATTTCTTTCATTTGGTTAAACAACGGGTCATGGGCAGAAGCGAATCCAACCAGTGGTTTGCGGTATTGAGTAATAGTGTCTGCATTTTCAGTTTGGTGATTGATTAATTCTATAACTTTTTCAGCTAGGTTTAGCAAGCGCTCCATCTCCGATCTTAAACTAGAAATCTTACTAGCATTTTAGCATGTCTTGCTTGAAATTACAGTGCATTTTTGTAGCAGGCAAAATATTTAAAAAATGGGAAAATGGGGTGCCGATCGGAGCAATTGTAACTTTAGGCTTAATCTTGGATATAAAATGGCGGCCTGCATTTCTGTGCAAGGCCGCCTTCTATCGATCTACTTCATCATTCCTACCACTAGGGTCCCTCTTTTTCCCATGGTCAAATTCTTTTGGGCTTGGGTAAGGGGTCGACCAGCTTTAACTAAGCCTGTCAGAACACCACATTGTGACGTATCACCAACAAGTACAAAGCCCTTGAGAATGTTCCCCTGCCAGATGAGGCTACGATATAAGGGCAGGTTTCCGGTCATTTTCTGGCTTTCCACTTGCTCCCACTCTCCCTGTTCCTGATTCTGGGGGAGCTTCGTAATTCCTGCGGACATGGCCGAGAGACCAAAAAAGTCCACAGAGTTTAAGCCAAGGGAGCCAGGATAGACCTCGTGACCTCCACACATGTTTGCCCCGGCAATTCTGCCTTGGGTAGTCGCATTCGGCCAAGTGGCATTCAGTGTGAATTTTTGACGAACCAGATCCCAAGTCTCGGCAATATCTCCGGCCGCGTAAATGTTGGGAATACTTGTGGCTAAGGAAGAATCTACCTGGACACCTTGACCAATGTTTAAGTCTAAATCTCTTAAACTTCCAATATTCGGACGAACTCCCTTGCCAACGATTACTAGATCAGCCCCAAGTTCTGTCTGGTTGGCGATCTGCACTCCTTGAACGTGGTCTGTTCCCGTGATAGCAGAAACCTCTGTTTTTAAGAGAAATCTCACTCCGTGGGCGCTCAAACGTCCTTGAATCAAATCGCCGGCCCTTTTATCAAGCATTTGGGAGAGGAGCTGTCCTGAGGAGACCACAACTGTTACCTCAAGCCCACGTTTTCTCAGAGCGTAAGCGCATTTCAGACTGACCAGACCCCCACCGATGACGACGGCTTTTTGCGCTCCCTGCTCTAAGATCGCATTAATGGCTAAGGCATCCTTCATAGTACGCAGAGTAAAGACTTCAGGAAGATTTCCGCCAGAGATCGTGAGTTTATTCGCAGAAGCCCCCAAAGCGAGTAAAAGTTTGCTATACTCCCATTCCCGTCCATCGGTACTTTGAACTTGTTGACGCTCGGGATCGATCCGGTTAACATCGACGCCATAAACTACCTTTAAATTGAGGCGTTCTGCGAAACCTTCTTCACGCAAGTAAAGGCGGGAAGCAGGAATATCTCCGGCTAAAAAATATGTGGTAAGGCAACGAGAATAACTCGGCTCTTGTTCTGCCGTGAGGACTATGATTTCTGAATGGGTGTCATGCTTTCGGATCTCTTCAACCGCAAATAACCCTGCAGCGCTATTTCCGATAACGACATAGCTCATATTTCTTCCGTCCTTTAACTAGAAAGTCCGAGTATTTTTCGTTTGGCTCGGATGTCCTCAATAAGTCCCTGTGCGGCTTTCAAGGCATCGGTTTCTACATAGAATTTCCCCCCGATCACATCACTGAGACCATTGGTCAGCAACTCCGTCACTGCTTTGCTCCCGAGCACGGGTGGGACGACTCCAAGGTGAGTGGTAAGTCCCATGGTCACAGCCCAAGTTCCAATACTCAAGGCTTTTTCATGCTGGAGTTCTGGAGCACTTGCCGCCACGGGCAATGAGGCGGTATCCACATTCAGATAGGCTGCTATCGCTGTAACCAAATCCCCAATCCTCGAATTATCCACACAGCTTCCCATATGCAGTACTGGTGGAAGTGGGGCACCAAGACCTGCCGCCTGGCCAACGGCGGTCAAGACCGCTTTCAAACCCTCTCCGGCGTAGGCTTCAGTTCCTTCGGAATTCATAAGACCTGCCTTGGCCAGGGCATGAGCGGAGCATCCCGTAGCGACTACTAAGACATTATTTTTCACAAGCTCTTTCACCAGTTCTACATGCAGGAGATCTTGAGTCACTTTGGCATTGTTGCAGCCCACCGTGGCCACTACTCCTAAGATGTTACCATTGACAATATTATCAATGAGAGGCTTCAAAGGTTGGTCAGGGTCCACTGTGCTCAGTGCCCCAATAATAGCTTCTACACTGAAGCCAGCCATAATCTTACGTTTGTAATTTGGGATTTTAATCTTCTTGCTGTCCCTTCGACCGTAAGCTGTAATTGCCTTACGCACAATCTCCTGAGCTGTTTCATCCGCGTTTTCTAAAGTAAATGGAATGTGGGTGGCTCCGGGTAGTTTGACGATCGGCATTGTTGTGATAATCTCTGTATGATAACAAGCTGCTACTTGAGTTAAGGAAGGCATAATACATTGTACGTCGACGACCATAGCATCAACGGCTCCAGTAACTATGGCTAATTCTTGAGCTAAGAAATTTGTAACCAGTGGGATCCCTTTGCGCATTAAGACTTCATTACCGGAACAACAGATCCCCGAGACAAGGATTCCTTTGGCTCCGGCAAGAACTGCTTCCTCTTGAAGCTTGCCAGCCCAATAGACGATTTTTTCCGAAAGTAAGGGGACATGCCCATGGACGATAAGATTAACAGAGTCTTCCTGGAGAACCCCTAAATTTGCTTCCGTCACGACTGGGGTAGGTGTCCCAAAAAGGATATCTTGCATATCTGTTGCCAGTTTTAGGCCGGAATAACCGTCTACCAGTCCTTGTTTAGCGGTAGCTAGGACAAGATTCACTGGGTCAGCATCCATACCCATAGTTGTCTGATGCATAGCTTCACGGATTTCCCGATCGGGATTGCGAGGAAGAATCCCGAGGCTCTTCCAAACGGCAATTCTTTCTTTTGGCGCATTGGCCATCAACCATTGCACAGGCTTATTGCTATGGTTAGCCAGATCAGCATAAGCAACTTCGACGACTTCTAGGGCAAGTTCTGCTTTGCTTTTTCCCGAGATCTCTAAGCCTAACTTCTTAGCTATTTGTTGCAATTTCGTTTCATCAGCAATGCTATAATTAATTTCCCCCTTGGCTGCCATCTCTAAAGCTTCAACAGCCTCATAGGCATGGTCAACATGGGCTGCTGCTCCGCCGGCCACTTGCCTAAGTAAATTGCGAGTTACAATTGTATCCGCACTTGCTCCACAAATTCCTTTTTTCGGCCCGTAACCAAAGGGATCAATCCGGCAGGGTCCTTGAATACAATGTCGGCAACAGACTCCTAAACTTCCAAAACCACATTGGGGTTGTTGTGCTTCATGTCGATCCCAAACCGTTTCTACTCCATCTAAGGCCGCTTTGGGTAACAATTCCAAGACGGCAGGATCAATTGATTTTTGAGATTTCATATTAGTTGACTCCTTTCATTTGGTCTAGGAAGGTTTGCCGTCCACTGTGGGCAAACTCTTGAACCTCAACAAATTCCAAAGCCTTCGTCGGACAGGCTGAGACACAGGCCGGCTCATAATCTAATTCTTGGCAACGGTCACATTTGGCTACTTTATGGGTTGTTGAGATTTCCGTGATAACTCCAAATGGGCAGACCATCACACACATCATGCACCCAACACATTTTTGGTCATCGACTTGAATTAACCCAGTCGTCAAATCGAATTGCATAGCTCCACTCATACAAGCGTGAACACAAGGAGAATCTAAACATTGGCGACATTGAAGTGGGAAATTGAGCTCTCCGCTAGACTCTACAAAGATCCTTTTTTGTGGCGGGTTAGGTTCCATAATTGCCTCGAACAAGGTCTTACTGGTCGAGTGGGCAACGGCACACGCCAGCTCACAGCTTTTACAGCCTAGGCAATGTTCGCTTCTGGTCAGAATCTGTTTCAATTTTATCCCCCCTCTAACTTCTTTGACAGTACTAGTTTTAATTTATTGGAAAATAATTCTTTTTTCCATCGCCTTGCTGACACTCTCGAAAATTTAAGTGAACTCGTTCAACTAAAGTTGAACATCGAGTCTT
>LOEW01000155.1 GCA_001516045.1 Desulfosporosinus sp. BRH_c37 | reverse complement strand
TAAGTCTCCACTGACGATAGTCTCCAGTGGAGAGTATCGCCGAAGCGCATGGCCCTAAACGAATACTTCGCGCGTAGGATGACTTATGTCACCGAAGACTCGATGTTCAACTTTAGTTGAACGAGTTCACTCTGAGGAACCTTGAAACATTAACCGTGCACTGGATAAACTTAGACATTCATCTCCAGTAAGTTTCCTACAGAACTCTAGTAGGTAGGATGTTCAGGGTAGAATGAGAAGAGCGATCATGGTTTAAGTAGCTTTTTGAATAAGAATGAGCTCAGAGACGCTTCCCTAGGGGAAGCACTCTGCGCCTATTCAGAAATCAGAGGTCATAAGCATGGGCCAGATGACGGGAGATATGAAGATGGGTATAGTGCTAAATGGTGGAACGATTGTTACGGCTGCAGATATGTATCAAGCAGACGTCCGCATTGAAGGCGAGATTATTGTAGCTATAGGCTATGACATCAAGCAACCTGGTGATCAGGTAATCTGTGTGGATGGCTGCTTTTTATTTCCGGGAGGGATTGATCCCCATACTCACTTTGATCTCCCGATGGGAACGTTTTCAACCTCGGATGATTTTTTAACCGGTTCGAAGGCAGCAGTGCTAGGTGGGACAACGACCATCCTGGATTTTGCTACTCAGTTTAAAGGAGAAACTCTGAAAGTAGCTCTGGAAAATTGGCACGCTAAAGCCGATGGCAAGTGTTATGTGGACTATGGTTTTCATATGGCAATCACAGATTGGAACGAGACTATTGCCCGAGAAATGACTGAGTTAGTTCACCAGGAGGGTGTACCGTCTTTTAAGCTTTATATGGCCTATAAGAATATCTTGCAAGTAGATGACGGAGCTTTGTTACAGGCTTTGCATCAGGCAGGAGAGTGTGGGGCACTTGTTTGTGTACATTGTGAAAATGGGGATGTCATAGACAATTTAGTAATAGATGCTCGTGCTCAAGGAAAAACAGCCCCTTGCTATCATCCCTTAACTCGGCCACCTGAAGCGGAAGCGGAAGCAACCCACCGGGCCATTGCGCTTGCTCAAATTGCCGAGGCTCCTCTTTATGTGGTCCATCTCACCTGTAGCGGTGCACTTCAAGCAGTGAGCCAGGCTAAGCTAAAAGGATTAGAGGTTTACGCTGAAACCTGTCCGCAATACCTTTTGTTAGATGACAGCTGTTACAGCGCAGAAGGATTCAATGGCGCTAAGTATGTAATCTCGCCGCCCTTGCGCCCTGTTCAACATCAAGCGGAGTTGTGGAACGGATTAAAAACGGGAATTTTAGAGACTGTAGCAACTGACCATTGTTCGTTTAATTATAAAGGACAAAAAGACTTAGGAGTAAACGATTTTAGTAAGATCCCGAATGGAGCACCTGGGGTGGAAACTCGCCTGGGTTTATTGTTTACCTACGGGGTCATGACTGGGAAACTAACTCTTAACGAATTTGTAGCATTGACCTCGACCAATGCGGCGAAATTATTCGGGTTGTTTCCTCGCAAAGGAACCATTGCTCCAGGCAGTGATGCAGACCTTGTGGTTTGGGATCCCCGTATCTCATCGGTGGTGAGGGCCGAAACCCTTCATCAACAGGTTGATTATACTCCTTACGAGGGCTTTAGACAGGTAGGCCAAGCTACTTCTGTCTTTATTCGCGGTAAACATGTCGTTCAGGACGGCAAGCTTCTGGTTGAAGAACCCACGGGAGAATATTTATCCCGTAAGCCATTTCTGAAGAGAAAGGTTGGGGAAGATGTTTAAGATCGACATTAATGATACAGTGTATTCTGTACAAGAGGATATGAACCTTCTAGATTTTCTGCGTGATGAAGCTCAGGTTACGTCACTAAAAAATGGGTGTGGAGAAGGGTCTTGTGGTGCATGCATGCTACTTATGGACGGCAAGGCGATGCGAGCCTGTTTATTAACCGTAGCCAAGGCTGCGGGGAAAAAACTTTTAACAGTAGAAGGGTTATCAGAGCGAGAGAGAGAAGCTTATGTATGGGCGTTTGCCCAAGCTGGAGCTGTTCAGTGCGGCTTTTGCATTCCAGGTATGATTATCAGTGCCAAAGCTTTGATCGATAAGCAACCTAATCCTACAGTTCAAGAAGTTAAAGAGAGCATCCGCGGTAATATTTGTCGGTGCACAGGGTACGTGAAGATTGAAAAAGGGATCATGCTTGCAGCTAGGGTGTTACGGGGAGATATTCAATCCAGCATACAAGCCGGGGCAGGAATCGGGACGAGTATCCATCGTGTGGATGCTCGGGATAAAGTTTTGGGTACCGGACAATACGTCGATGATCTGCATGTCGATCAGATGTTGTATGCTTCCGTGCTTAGGACCCAATATCCGCGAGCCATTGTCAAAGGTATCGATGTATCCGCTGCACGTACCTTTCCTGGAGTGGAAGTAGTCTTGACTGCAGAGGATATTCCGGGAGATCATGATCACGGTCATATTTTTCATGACTGGCCGACGCTTGTTTCCATCGGACAAGAAACTCGATATATTGGTGATGCCCTCGTCTTAGTGGCAGCTCAAACAAAAAAACAAGCTCGAGAGGCATTGGCGTTGATTAAAGTCGAATATGAAGTGCTTGAACCGATAGTCAGTCCGACGGAAGCTCTTGCGGAGCAGGCTCCCCGTCTTCATCCGAAAGGAAATCTGCTGAGCACGACAAAAATTCAGAGAGGGAATGTCCAGGCGGAACTGGCAAAATCGGCACATGTCGTGACGAATCGTTATACTACGCCTCCGACAGAACATGCTTTTATGGAACCAGAGAGTGCTTTAGCTATCCCTCAGGTTGACGGTGGATTAATCGTCTATGTCGGGGATCAAAGTGTTTATGATGACCAACATGGGATTATGGGGATACTCGGACTGCCAGCGGAAAAGGTACGTGTGATCAGCAAATTTGTTGGTGGCGGGTTCGGTGGTAAAGAGGATTTAAGTGTTCAACATCATGCGGCCTTACTGGCCATAAAAACTCAAAAGCCGGTGAAACTCACTTTATCTCGTAAGGAAAGTATCTTGGTTCATCCCAAGCGACATGCCATGGAATTGGAGATCACGACGGGGTGTGATTCGGAAGGGAAATTGACTGCTATGGTAGCTAATATCGTCGCGGATACGGGGGCCTATGCTTCTCTGGGTACGGCAGTTTTGCAACGGGCCTGCACTCATGTTAGTGGGCCTTATCAAGTGCCCAATGTTGATATCACAGGCCTGTGTGTTTATACGAATAATCCTCCGGCAGGGGCGTTTAGAGGGTTCGGTATTCCGCAGGCTGCCTTTGGATCAGAGACTAACCTGGACCTTTTGGCAGAAAAAGTAGGAATTTCCCCCTGGGAGATCCGTTACCGTAATGTACTGGAACCGGGGATGGTCAATTCTACGGGCCAGATTTGCGATGAGGGAACGGCGATTAAGGAAACTCTGCTCGCAGTTCGTGAGGTGTATGAGTCTCAGCCGTATACAGGCATTGCCTGTGTTATGAAAAACACAGGAATTGGCGTGGGTCTTCCTGATACTGGTCGGGTAAAGCTAATAATCTCGAACGGAAAAGTAGTGGTGCTGACCAGCGCAGCTTGTATTGGACAGGGCTTTGCCACTATTGCTACGCAGATTGTCCATGAGGCCACCGGGTTTCCGTCCGACCGTATTGAAGTCGGTGCTCCGGATACGTTTTTAACCCCTGATTCCGGGACGACAACTGCTTCTCGTCAGACAATGTTTTCCGGTGAGGCAGTACGCCAGGCAGCACTTAAATTGCAACAAGCTGTGCATAATTCTTCTTTGGAGGAGTTGGAAGGGAGCGAATTTGTCGGAGAGTACTTTGGAAAAACCGATCCAATGAATTCGGATAAGCTAAATCCAGTCAGCCACGTGGCCTATAGTTATGCGACCCATGTAGTCTTGCTAAATGCACAGGGGAAAGTCGAAAAAGTAGTGGCAGCACACGATGTTGGCCGAGCTATCAATCCAAAGGCAGTAGAAGGACAGGTTGAAGGTGGAATAGCCATGGGCTTAGGCTATGCCTTACGTGAGGATTTTCCACTTAAGGGGGGCGTACCAACTGCTAAATTTGGGACGTTGGGACTCTTCCGTTCAACGGATATGCCCGAAATCGAGACTATTATTATCGAAAAAAGCTTGTCCCCACTGGCCTATGGTGCTAAAGGGGTGGGCGAGATTTCAACTATCCCGGTCGCACCGGCCGTCGCTTCAGCTTATCACCGGTTTGATGGCAAGGTTAGGTATACCCTTCCCTTGTGTGAAACTCCTTATAAAAAATAGGCGATTCTGGTAAGGGCAATTCTTGAATTGCCCTTACCAACACAAGATAATAATTATGCCTACAGCTTGGATAATAGAGAATTCTCCAGTATACTTATAGAAAACAGTCACAGGAGAAGAACATGACCAGTTCAGAAACAGGGTTTTCAAATAATTGGGAAAGTGGCAGTTTGTGGGACATGACCGTGCACGTGCATGTTGTTACCTTCATTGGCGCCGGAGGGAAGACGACCTGTCTTCGAACGATCTCTCAAGAAATCAGCTCCGCTGGGAATCGGGTTATTGCAACCACTACAACAAAAGTCTTTCCGGAGGAATCGATGAAGGCTTGGAAAAATCCCGGCCCGCCACCCTATGAACAAGAGGGTACCTGTTTTTGGTATGTTGACGTGATGGAAGAAAGCGGGAAGTGGATTGGACCTCCGGTTCAAGCGGTCGATGCTGCCATCTTAGAAGATTGCAGTTTGTTTAGTGAACTCGTTCAACTAAAGTTGAACATTGAGACTTCGGTGGGGGAGTCTACCTCCTTCGCCGCCAAGTATTCCTATCAGGAAAGGGCGGCTCGGCGAAACCCTCCACTGGAGGCTTTCGTCACCGAAGCAGAGCACGGGGTCCCACTCCCACTTGTAGAAGTGGGAGTCTCACGATTGGAGCAAAGGGTTCAGGCAGGGGTACAGAGGGAGCTTGCTCGTGGTGCTTCGACTAACTGTAAACATTTTTGGGTGATAGAAGGGGATGGAGCCAAGCGGCTTAAGTTAAAATGCTGGGAACCTCATGAACCGCAAATTCCACGGCGATCGGATTGTGTCGTGTTAGTGCTGGATGGTGATCTGTGGGGGAAAGTCCTACAGGCGGAGCATGTTCACAGACCGGCTATTTGTAGTGATCTTATTGGACAGGTTTGGAATGCAGAGCAGGCTTGGCGTTATTTCTTGAGATCCCCCGTTTTTGCTCCCCAATATGGGCAAATGGCTTGGGTGATTCTCCTGAACATGAAGGTTTCAAGGGATTCATCCAAGCCTTTGCTTGAACTAAACCGTAGGTGGGCGGAAATTCAACGGGAAGTCAATGGCCTGGAATATCGGCCTATACATTTGCGTTTAGCTGCGGGGAATGTCAAGGAGGGGAAGTTACAGTGGTTCGATTTGTGGTAATGGCTGCCGGTCAAGCGACTCGGATGGGGCGAGATAAACTCGTGCTGCCTTGGGAGGATACGACAGTACTTGGTTATGTCCTTCAGACGATCTTGGAGGCAATCACACTTCAAGAGCAACGATCTTTGGTTGTATCGTCGCTCATAGAGAGTACCGAGATTTACGTTGTCGCAAGGCATTCTATTGAGGCCTATCTCGCTGAAGAACGCATCCGAAAGTTTAACTCTTACGGGGGGACTTGGATTCAAGTACCAAGTCCAAAGCCGCTTGCTGAGACGATACGCTGTGGTTTACAAGATCTAAACAGAGAAGTTCAGTGGATCGGGTTTGTGCCCGGAGATCAGGTAGGGATTACAGCGCAAAGCTTGGCAGACTGCCTACAACTGGTGCTGCAGAAGCTTCCGGATTTTTTGGTACCGATGGTCGGAGATAAGGCGGTATCGCCCGTGTTTTTTCATCGGCAGTATGTTCCTGAACTTTTAGAGCTGCGAGGAGAACAGGGCGGTAGGGAAGTCTTACACCGCTATCCTGAACGATGGTGGAAGTATCCGGTGGAGGATAATTATTTTCTGGATGTTGATACGCCGGAGCAATACAAGGCTTTGTGGGTACAAAATAGCAAGGGAGAGCTTAGGAGATAATAGAGCAAAAACTTAGTGAAGATTCTAACTACCTTTGGATTATATTGTAAGGGAGAATCAAGCAAATGAATAACAAACGCGTTATGAATGGACCGGTGGTTTTAGTCCGCGGAGCTGGGGAACAAGCCTCTGGGGTGGGGTGGGTGCTTGCCAAAGCAGGATTTAGAGTGGTTATGACGGAAGTGGCTGAGCCGCTTATGGTTCGTTGGCCAGTTTGTTTTGGGTCGGCCGTGTCGGAAGGACGCTGGCAGGTTGAAGGGGTAACTGCGTGCCGTGTCGAAGATCCTAGGGAATGCGAAGCTGCTTGGAGAGCTGGAGAAATCCCGGTTTTGGTTGATCCTGAGTTGAAGGGCTTGGAATTGCTGAACCCATTGGTTTTGGTGGATGCGATCATGGCTAAACGTAACTTGGGGACAACACTGAGAATGGCTCCGAGGACATTTGGTTTAGGGCCAGGTTTCACGGCGGGAATGGATGTCGATGTCGTGGTTGAAACAAACCGTGGGCATAACCTGGGACGACTGATTTTTGACGGAGCGGCCCAACCGAATACGGGCACTCCTGGAGAAGTGATGGGTATATCAAGAGAACGTGTTCTCTATTCGCCTAAGGCCGGAATCTTCAGAGCGAAGAGGACTATAGGGGAACAGGTTTTAGTAGGTGATTGTTTGGGTGAGATAGATGATGGGGTTCAACCTGAAGAGGTCTTTTCGTCATGCACGGGTGTTCTAAGAGGTTTATTGCGAACAGATACTCCGGTTGCTGGGCAGGTTAAAGTTGGGGATGTTGATCCTCGTGGGCATGAGGAATACTGTTGGACGATTACTGAAAAGGCTCGGGCGCTCGGAGGAGCAGTATTGCAGGGTATTTTAGAAAGCGGGATACTTAGTCCTTTGTGTATCAAAGAATAGTAAGATGGTAGGAGAATTAAAGGGATCGCGAATATTATAGAGTTTAGCTTAAGTATTAAAAAAATTACATAATGATTATTAACTCATATATCCTTGATAATAGGATCAAGGGTTTCTACGAAGCGACCGTAATTGCTTCTCTATGAGCCAGGATGGTTTATAGGGTATGGTGATAGGGTTGCTTTTTTGTTCATCCGACGTCTAGATGCCCACTTCTACAAGTGGGCGTTTCCCTGGTTCTCCACTTCAGGTGGGGTAAACTCCCCACCTGAAGCCCCGATGTTCAGCTGTAGCTGAACGAGTTTACTCTCCAATTTGAAAACTAAATGGATATTTATACTTAATATGAAGTATAGTAATATTTAAGGGCCTTTCACAAGTAGGGAAAGGATGGGATTTATTAATGCGTATTCTTTTTAAGAATGCTAAGCTTATAACTATGAATGCAGTGCGTGAGATTATTGAGGGCGATTTACTGGTGGATGGATCTATAATCGTCGCAGTGGGGGGCGTTATTGAACAACCTGCTGATCAAGTAATCGATCTTCGGGGAGATTTGCTTATTCCCGGCTTGATTCAAACTCATATTCATCTTTGCCAGACTTTGTTTCGGGGACAGGCAGACGATTTGGAACTTTTAGATTGGCTCAAATTGAGAATTTGGCCTTTAGAAGGGGGGCATGATCCTGAATCCTTATCCGATTCCGCATTACTCGGGATTGGAGAGTTGTTTCTTGGCGGGACAACGACGATTGTAGATATGGAAACTGTACATCATACGGAATATGCTTTTGAGGCTATCCTCTCTACAGGCCTGAGAGCCTTGTCGGGCAAGGTTATGATGGACGATTGCAATAAGGATATTCCACCTTCTTTGCAGGAAACGACAGAAGCTTCCTTGCAAGAAAGTGTCGATTTATATGAGAAATATCATGGAAAAGGGAATGGACGCCTCGAAGTCGCGTTTACACCTCGTTTTGTTATTTCCTGTACCGATACGTTATTAAAAGAAGTTTCACGCTATTCTCGTGAGAAAAATGCCTTTGTACACACTCATGCCTCAGAAAACCAGTCAGAAATCCAGGTTGTGGAGAGCACACGGGGTATGCGCAATATCATTTATTTAGATAAAGTCGGCTTAACGGGTCCTAAACTTATTCTGGCTCACTGCATTTGGTTGGATGAAGCAGAAAAGGAAATCTTGATCCAGAGCAAGACGAGGATTTCACATTGTCCATCTTCAAATCTGAAGCTGGCCTCCGGCATCGCGCCAATTCCGGAAATGATAAAACGGGGGGCAGAGATTTCCCTGGGTGCAGATGGGGCACCCTGTAATAATAACTTGGACGCATTCAGGGAAATGCGACATGCTGCCTTAATCCAAAAGCCCTTACACGGGCCGACAATCATGCCAGCCCAAAAAGTGTTTGAACTAGCTACACTCGGTGGTGCTCGGGCCATTGGGCATGAACAAGATCTTGGAAGTCTGGAAGTCGGGAAAAAGGCGGATTTGGCAGTTGTTAGTTTGCAGGGTTTACACACTTGGCCCAACGAGCATGTGGACGTATTTTCACAGCTGGTTTATCAGGCAACTTCCTCCGATGTACGACTTACTATGGTGGATGGACAAATCGTGATGAGGGACCGGCAGCTTCTGACGATTGATGTTCCGCGGCTTAAAGAGAGCTCGACAAGGAGTTTGAAACGGGTAATAAGGGCACTTGTGTGACACAGCGCTCGGTGCTTACGACACAGAGCAAACTAGGGAACTTGCGTTACAACGCTCACTTGCTTGCTCTCGCAGATCAAACTAAGACTTAATAGCTTGCTCCGTGAGAGGGCGGGGTTCATCCTTCGGCGATAATATTCTTTAAAGAACCCGCCTACGGCGATAATCTATCCTACGCCGGTATGTATTCCTTTAGGGATCTCGGCTTCGGCGATACTCTCCACCGGAGACTATCGTACTGGAGACTATCGTGGCAAATCAATCAGAGACATCCGACGACCATGACGATAAGCGGACGAGCTTATCGCCACACTGCAACTCATTACGCATGCTCCTACAGTGGAGGATTAGGTCTAGTGTCACCGGAGCCCACGAAAACACTGTTTTCGCACGGATTACTCTTCTTGCAGACACTGTCTTCGCACGTATTAACCTCCTTGCAGGATGGTGGGAGGTGACCCTGTCCGGTTGCCGGCAGTGTACGTCCTTGTACACTGCCCCGCTGTATGAAAGCGCTCTTCAGTCAAATTTGATTACTGCTTGATCAAAGAAGATTCACTTTTGTAAGCGCGAAGTTC
>LOEW01000154.1 GCA_001516045.1 Desulfosporosinus sp. BRH_c37 | reverse complement strand
CCGAAGACTCGATGTTCAACTTTAGTTGAACGAGTTCACTTGACGCGACGAGCACCACGATACCGGCCATCATAATAGCCCTCATTAATATTTGTTGTACGAACACCAGTATTGGACGCATGCACAAAATTTCCGCCGCCAATATAAATGCCCACGTGGGACGGTCCGTCATTATACGTGCTGAAGAATACTAAATCTCCAGCTTGTAGTGTTTCTCGAGTAATTGAGGACCCCACATTGAATTGAGAATCAGAAGTTCTAGGCAAAGAAATCCCTGATCCTTTAAATACGTATTGGGTATAACCCGAGCAATCAAACCCACTGCGGCTGGTTCCTCCAAAGACGTAGGGAATGCCGACTAAACTTAGTGCATTATTAATCAAAGTTGAGCTATCTGAGCTATCTGATCTGGAAACCTGTTGTTTTGCCGATTCTGCAACTTGAACTGGTTTTTTTTGGTTTTCCGCAGTTTGCGAGGTCGTTGGTTTAGAAGGTTGTGAAATTTGCGCAACCACTTCCACTGAAGCATTAGGAGCAGGAACTGGAACTGGAGCTGGAATTGACTTTTCTAATGAAATCCAGTGCATTTGTTTACGAACTGCTTCAGTATAGGTTCCAGAAGATATTACGGAAGAAGCCACAAGCACTGGCTTTATCGAAGACCGAGAGATTGTTGTAGCTAAAGCAGTTTGACTAGGTGTAGATGCCGTAAGTCCACATGCTAAAATTAAGCCTGTCAAAATTGCGCTTCCCAACGTCATCCACCTAGATGTGGGAATCACCAAAAAGTTATCCACCTTTCTTAAGCTTACGAGGTTAGTTGCCGGATTCGGGCAGGAAGGTGTTTGCCCTACACGTGAAAGACCACGTGATTCACCCCAAAATAATCCCCCGTTCCAAATATATCAACTTTGGATTCAGCTTTCGTCTAATAATTATAAGTATTCTGTACAAATACGAAATGTCCTGCATTTATCAAGGAAATATATTCTTTATAGTAAAAATATTCTTTATAGTAAAAATAATTTACTTAATGCCTTAAACCATGATTATGTTCTAGATATTAATTTGAAAGGCTAATAATTGGCGCAGGAATACGTCCTCCCCGTTTCACAAACATTCTTGACGAAAAGGGATGTATGTCCATCACAGGTGCTCCACCTAACAAGCCACCAAATTCCAATCGATCTCCCGCTTTTTTACCAATTGCTGGAATAACTCGAACGGCAGTTGTTTTTTTATTGATCATCCCAATCGCAGCTTCATCAGCAATAATAGCCGAAATAGTTTCAGAACTCACGTTTCCAGGTAGTGCAATCATATCTAAGCCAACAGAACAGACACAGGTCATTGCCTCTAGTTTATCAAGGGTCAAGGCCCCAACTTCGACTGCTTTTACCATTCCTGCATCTTCAGAGACAGGTATAAATGCGCCGCTTAACCCCCCAACGTGAGAAGAAGCCATAGCGCCTCCTTTTTTAACTGCATCATTAAGCAAGGCCAAGGCGGCGGTTGTTCCGTGTGTCCCACATCGTTCAAGACCCATATTTTCTAGAATTTCTGCAACACTATCTCCTATTGCAGGGGTAGGTGCCAGCGAAAGATCAACAATTCCAAAAGGGACATTTAATGCCTTCGATGCTGCTCGCCCAATTAACTCTCCCATGCGAGTGATTTTAAAGGACGTTTGTTTTATAAGATTAGAAAGCTCACTAAAGTCTGCTTCAGGGTAACTTTTCACAACCTTCGCCACGACTCCGGGGCCACTGACGCCCACATTGATGACACACTCTGGTTCCCCAACACCATGAAAGGACCCTGCCATAAACGGATTATCCTCTGGTGCATTACAGAATACTACTAATTTAGCAGCTGCAATACCATCTTTGTCTGCGGTCAGTTGAGCGCACTTCAGAATTATCTCACCCATTTTTAGAACCGCATCCATATTAATTCCCGCTTTAGTCGTTCCAATATTCACTGAAGAACAAATAAACTCCGTCTCACTAAGTGCCTGAGGAATTGCGTCGATAAGTGCCAGGTCTCCAGCTGTAAATCCTTTTTGAACCAGAGCAGAAAAACCACCGATAAAATTAACCCCGATCTCACGGGCAGCCCGATCTAATGCTTTGGCAATCCGCACCATTTCTTCAGTATTCATGTTGGCCGCCACGATACCTATGGGAGTGACAGATACACGTTTATTGATGATAGGAATCCCGTACCTTGCCGAGATTTGTTCGCCAACCGACACTAATAACCCCGCATTTTTGACGACCTTATCATAAATCTTCTGTTCCAGCCGGTTAATATCTTCCGATCCGCAATCCAATAGACTTATCCCCATCGTAATGGTTCGAATATCAAGATTCTCTTCATGTATCATTTTAATTGTTTGTTGAATTTCTTCTCGTGCGAATGTGATTGTCATGATTTCCTCCACTACCTTTACTTAAGTTTCCCATAGTTCCAGATTAGATACGGTGCATGAACGCAAAAATATCTTCGTGTTGAACCTTGACCTGTAGTCCTTTGTCCCTACCCTCATCTTCTAGCATGCGTGACAGTGCGACCAACTCTAGATTAGCCGGATCCAAATCAACAACCATAATCATCGTGAAAAATTCATTGACGATCGTTTGACTGATATCCAAGATGTTAACGCTATATTCTGCAAGTCGCCCAGTGACCCAGGCGATAATTCCGATTTGATCACGACCTAAAACAGTAATGATAGCCCGATTAGACTCTTCACGTGGTAATGCCATAAATATTTCCTCCCTTTATAGACGAATGTATTCGTAATATGGACACTAGCCTAACACATTTGTTAATTATACTCAAGCTCTTTTCCAACCAAATTCACAGTTCTCTTATTATATTCAATCTCTTTATGTACAACAAGGAAGCTCTTGCCTGGGACTGATTGGCTGGCACGTAAAAAGAGAGCTCCACGAGCTCTCTTTTTACTGATCTAGGTCCTAGCAACTTCCACTGCAACTATCGCCACAGCCGCCACCGTTGCCAGATTTTGCAGTACGTATTTCGAATCCTCCCCCATTGATGGATTCAATAAAGTCTACAGTCGCACCTTCTAAATGAACAGTAAGTTTCTTATCTGTAATTAATGATACGCCATACTCTTCATCTAGAATATCGTCATCCGTCTTTGACTCTTCCAGAGTCATGCCGAAATTCGGCCCACCTCAGCCAACGCCTACAAGATAGAGGCGAAGAAACGCATTTTCTTTATTTTGATTCTTAAGCACTTCTTTGACTTTTTTGGCTGCAATTTCTGTGATTTTAACCATAATTCTTCACTCCTTTAAAACCTATTCTTCTTAATATACCACATTTTTGGTTTTAATCAATCATAACTTCAGGAAATACATCGTCTTAAAGGCCTATAATTAATTATACTTCTTTTCCATCCCCACTGGGTCTAAAATCGTACCAAAGACGACGGACTTCTACTTCAATACTAGCAGGGAGATCTTGCGAAAACTTTTGCAATTGTTTAATTTCCTCCTGTATTTTGAGTGTCCAATTTTTATTTTCTGGCCAGGCAATGAAAGCCTTTGGTTGTGGAACGATGAAGGAACGTAAGAAAGCTAGGAGGACCAAAAAAACCAATAAACGCCAAAGCCAACGCATTTTCGAATTCATCCTTTCAGGATAAGTCTCTATACGGAATTAGCTTGTCCAGAAAGCAATAGTTTAAGTCGTTCGGTTTCTAACTCCCGCCAAAACTTTTCCATGAAAAGTAACAAGGGTTCAAAATATACTTGAGCAGCCTTAGTATATAAATTTTTTTGATAACCACGGATTTTTTCAAGGTAAAACGTCTCACAGGAATTTTCTCCAACTAATGGCCACCCTTGTATACCACCCCAGGCAAACAAACGTCCCAGCCCGATTGCCCCTACAAAGTCCAATTTGTCTGCATCATACAGGATTTTTGCCTCAAGCGAATTCGGTTCGTGCCCTGCTTCAAGAGAATGCGCCAAAATCGCATCTCTAACTCTCAAAACAATGTCCTCAGAATACCCGACTTTATGTAGAATATTACAGGCAAGCCCTGCACTACTTTCCGCATGCGTTTTTTCTACCGCGCCTGAACGACCAATGTCATGAAGAAGCGCGGCTAACTCTATGACAATAGCGTCTGCCCCTACTTCCACAGCCAGTAATTTTCCCCACTCCCTAACTCTTAAAGCGTGCTCTAAATCATGCGCACGGTCTTTTCGCGCGTAAAACCCTTGAGCTATGATAATTACCTGTTGCAAGTGGTCTTGAGTTTCGATAGTTTCCATGGCCCACTCCCATCCAGTGTATAATAAGCACTATTTTTTCCAGTTTAACCAAATTAATCTTACTCCCCAGATTCTTGTTTTGTCAAGTTTTGAATCCATTCATAAGATGCTATAATGAGCACAGAATCATACAATTAATCTGGCTTACTATTCAACATTAAGGAGAGCTTATCTTGAAACGTTCTATATTATCGTACATTACATTTGCCTCTATCATCCTAGTACTCACCACGCTGATTATTTATAATTACTTTTCAAAATACCAAACAACACAAAGCATCATGCCAATAAATCCTTCTGCACAACCCGTTGACACATTATCTATCGCTGTCAACTCCAACAGTGTTCCCCCATCTCCTACTCCAACAACACCGCTCGCAGTGAGTTCCTCTCAACGACACCATGTCTCTAATATAACAGCACTTTCTTTGTATGATCAAGGGCTCAAACTATATTATCAACGCCAATTTCCAGAGTCTCTCGTTCTCTTTGATCAAGCTTTGGCGATTGACGCTCAATGTTATGAAGCACTAAATGCTAAAGGCGCGACCTTAGCCTTTCAGGGGCATTACGATCAAGGACTTGCCCTTATTCAGCAAGCCCTTGATCTGAACCCGCTGTTTGTGTATGGCTATTTTAACCAAGGATTGGCCAACGAGCTTGCCGGCCGCTGGGATACGGCCATTGCAGCATATCAAAAGGCTTTACAACTCGATGATCGTGATACATGGAGTTATTACGGGATCGCGAGTATATACGGGCGTCTTGGAAAGATTGACCAAGTCCTGGAATATCTACAGCCAGCAATCGCACTCAACCCTGATGTCAAGGAAGTCGCCCGTGACGAAAAAGACTTCGCCCCCGTCAGTAAGGATCCCCGTTTCCAAACCTTAATTAAACCATAGAGTCTTAAGCTAATAGTATTTCCAAACGTTCTACAAGGCCCGTAAAGACCTGTAGTGCATTCCGTACAGGAACAGGAGTCTCCATATCCACGCCAGCTTTACGCAACAATTCAATCGGATAATCTGAACTCCCACCGCTCAGAAATTCTAAATATCTAGCAACGGCCGGCTCCCCTTCATCGAGAATCGCCCTTGCAAAGGCCGTTGCCGCCGAGAATCCAGTTGCATATTTATAAACATAGAAGGCATTATAAAAATGGGGTATACGTGCCCATTCTAGCGCAATTTCAGGATCAAGGATCACCTCTGATCCATAATAAATTGCATTTAAATCACGATAGATTTCTGAGAGGGCATCCGCTGTTAAGGCTCCACCTTCTTCTACAACCGAGTGAGTCTTTCTCTCAAACTCGGCAAACATGGTTTGCCTGAAAATTGTACCTCGGAACTGTTCAAGATAATGATTGATCAGATAGGCGAGGGTTTTTGCGTCTTTGGTAATTTCTAAGAGATGCTCCATAACTAACGCTTCGTTCAAAGTTGAAGCGACTTCAGCCACAAAGATTTTATATCCCGCATAGAGATGTGGTTGTTCACGATTGGAGAAAAAGGTGTGTAACGAATGCCCCATTTCATGAGCAAGGGTAAACATAGAATCTAGAGTGTCTTGATGATTGAGTAAGACATAGGGATGTGAGCGGTAAGTTCCCCAGGAATAAGCACCGCTGGTCTTTCCTTCATTTTCATAAACATCAATCCATTTTTTCTGGAACCCTTCCTCAAGTATTTTGAGGTAATCTTGTCCTAATGGCTTTAAACCATCAATTAACATGTTTTTTGCTTCCTCATAAGTTATCGCCATTGTCGTTTCGGGAACAATCGGAACATAGATATCATACATATGTAATTCATTCAGTTTCAAAGCTTTTTTGCGCAGTTGGACATAGCGATGCATCTGAGGTAAAAATTCATGAACTGTATCAATTAAGGAATCATACACCTTTAAGGGAACACGGTCATCATCTAAGGAAGCCTCTATCGCTGAAGGATACTTCCGAGCTTTGGCAAAAAAAACATCGGATTTTATACTAGAATTCAACGTGGCCGCCCACGTATTCTTTTGTTTCTCATACGTATGATAAAGCGTCTCAAAAGCTGTTTTCCGTATACCTTGGTCATGGTTTTCCATAAACTGAATATAATTTCCCTTGGTTAGTTCAACCGAATGGCCTGACTCATCGACAATACTCGGGAATTTTAAGTCTGCATTATTAGCCATAGAAAAAATTGCCCCAGGTGCCTCCGCTAATTCTCCAACTTCTGCTAATAACTTTTCCTCGACTGAACTGAGAATATGTTCTTTTTTGCGCAGAATATCTTCAAGTGCGTGGTTATATAGATCCATTTTTTCGGACATAACGCGGAATTCCTTTAGTCGCCCTTCAGGCATAGCTAACAATTCCGGAACCACAAAAGATGCCGCGCTACTCACCTTCACAGCTAGGGCTCCAGCGCGATCCGTCAACGCTTGATAGAAGGGATTCCGGTTATCCTCATCTCGTCTCATACGCGCATAACTATAAACCTCTTCTATCAGTAAACTTAAATTATCCATCCACTCAAAACATGCGATTAAAGACTCTGGAGCATCTGCTAAATGTCCCTCAAATTTTTTTCCTTCTCCTAAAAGCTTTTCGACATGGACGAACTCTTTTTCCCACTGATCATTATCGGAAAAAATGTCCTCCAAATGCCACTTGGTAGCCTCCGGAATTTCTGTTCTAGTCTTTTGAAGTCGTTGTTCCACAATTTTCCCTCCTAGAAATATAATCTCACTTATTATATACATGCGGAACGTAAATTACCATTTCCCAGGAACTTATCCAAAGAAAACTTAGCTAAACTTAAAAGGCCACAAAAAAGCGAAACAGGCAGCGTACGTTCCACTGCCTGTTTCTTCCACCTTGTCCACTAATCCCCCGGAAGGTTCCCCAACCTTCCATATACTATTTTACTCGATTTTAGCCTGCTTGGCAAGTTTGTTAACCCCGTAGACCCCGCCGTAATAAGTTATCGGTTTCAGTTTATACTATGCTATGTAGAAATTCGGCAATTCTCAGTTAATATTGGTCAGCTTTTATAACCCTTGCAGTGAATGTCTATCTGTATTATGATGGTAAGAATACTATCATTCATTATAGATGATGGCCATGAGGGTGGCATAATGCGGTTCTGACTCGTCCCTTAGAATGGATAGAGCAGACCTTTTCAGTTTGAAGGGAGGAAATATAAGCATGAAAAATATAGGTTATTTAGGTCCAAAAGGAAGCTTTTCTGAGGAGGCAATCCATTTCTTTTTGGCCTCCCAACCTGAATTTAACGAAACACCACCAGCTCTTATTCCCTTCCCAACAATACCTCGCTTACTATTCGCTTGTAATAATAATGAGATAGACGGGGCCTTTGTACCTTTGGAGAATTCCACAGAAGGGCAAGTTGGCGTCACTATGGATACACTCGGCCAGACTGAGAATCTCTTAATCAACCATGAATTCATACACCCGATCGATCAATGTCTTTTGACGGTCGAGCCAATGCCGCTTCAACAGATAGAAAGAGTTTATTCTCACGAACAGGCAATAGGGCAATGCCGAGATTTTCTCGAGAAACATCTTCCCCATGCTGAACAAATTACTTGTTTAAGCACCGCTGAGGCGGCACATAGGATATCCTCTGTCCGTGAAAACTGGGCAGCCATCGGACCCCGTCGAGCCGCTCAACTCTATAACCTTCACCTTCTTCAAGAACGTATTCAAGATATCGTTCTAAATGCCACACGTTTTGTTCTTGTCGGCCATACCCTTGCCGAAATGTCGGGTGGCGAAGATAAAACATCTCTACTAGTTATCGCAGATAATAAGCCGGGTTCTTTATACAGAATTCTAGGTGAATTTAGCAAACGCCAGATCAATTTAAGCCGAATTGAATCGCGGCCCTCGAAAAGGAAACTGGGTGAATACGTTTTCTTTGTAGATGTGGACGGTTATGTATTTGCTCCCCCCATCCAAGATGTTTTATGGGCACTCAAAGAGGCAAACATCTTTGTGAAACTGTTGGGTTCCTATCCCAAAGCACATCCAGAGGAAACAATATTTTAGGAGAGAGGATTTATCCTCTCTCCTTTCAAAATCTTATTGTAAATTTCAATTGTTTTATCACCTCCCCACCTTATAATCTACCTTTTATTGCAATCCTTAAGTACCGCCTGTCGGATGGCCTTTGCTAGAATACTCTCAATAGACATCCAATTCACATCCTCAAACCATTATTGATACTAATTTTCATTTTATTAACAACTCCCGCCGCAACTGCAAGTTATCTTTATTCCACCCGTATCTCCGAAATACTGGATCGCTTCCGCCGGACATAAAGCCTTACACCCTGTGCAGCGATCAACGCATCCCTCTGGGTATATTACAATAGGTTTTGTACTGTCTTTTTCATAAACACCGTGTGAGCACTTATTGATACATGCCCCACATTCAATACAATTGTCGTAATTAATCACTGGATACCAACTTTTAGTCATTTTAACCTCTCCTCTCTAAAGCTATCTCACTAACGCATCACCCTATAAATTCAATCTTATAACATCAATATCCCCATCCCTTTTGACCTTTTGGAACTCGATACTGCCACCAATGCGGGCCTAAACTTAACCTGTGTTCGATTAATAACTCCCTAATTCACTACTTAGCACTACCAGCATTGTCATAAATATACTGCTTCTCTCTCTCGCTCAATAGCTTTTCTGTGATATATGCAATCAACATAATTCCTGGTATATTGATCACAAACCGAGTCATCATGAACTTCCACCCCATTGAAGATGCCTCAAATAAAAGCATTGGTATTTTAGTTGTTGACCAAGCTCCTATAAAAATTAACACATTTGAAAACTTACTTCCCTTTTTTAAAAGAACGCCTGCAACGGGAAATGATGCATATAATGGCCCAGCTGCTGCCGAACCCAAAAAGAAAGCTAATGTTATGCCAACAAATCCTGACTTTTCTCCCATGAGTTTTATCATTGTTTCTCTTTCTACCCAAACATCCAATAGCCCAAGAAGTATAAAAATGGGTGGTATCACTGAAAGCATTTCAATCGTATTGTTCCATGTTATACCAAAAGATTTCTGCCCTATGGATGGATAAGTAACTAAAATCACAAAGTTGACTGCCAAAAGGATTGTAAAAACCTTATATCGTTTAATGAGTTCTATCATCATAGCGCCGCCCTTATCGCTATTGCTACAATAAATGAAAATACAAATGCTAAAGCATTCCTCAAAATCGTAGCTTTATTGCCAAGATACTTCATCTCGATGGGAAGAGTAATAATACCAACCATCATTAAAGTCGATATAAATACTGCAATTTGCATGAATCCTGCTCCATTTTTCAGTAGTGCGGATGCCAATGGGAAAGCAACAAAACCCGGTATCAATGTAATTGAACCAATAAGTGAAGCAATTAACATTCCAATCCACCCTGACTGCTGACCAATTAACTTTGATATTGTCTCAGGACTTAATAACGCAAGTAAAATACCAATAATAACAAGAATAGATAAGAACTGTGGCAATATATTTTCAAAGGACTTCCATGCTTTTTTAAGTGCCATCTTTGTCTTCTTTTTATCTCTTAAAAACGAAATAGTAAGCAGTACAATTGCAAGAACATAAAGTACAATTGTAAACACTTTAAAACACCTTCTTTATAAACCAAATTAGTAAATTCGATCAGCTAAAGCTGAACTTCAAGACTTCGGTGACGTAAGCCTCCAGTGCAGGGTTTCACCCATACTATCCTTCCTCCTTAAGCCTCATCCTGGATAAATTTCTCAATTTCTTCCTTACCTGGAATTTATCCAAAAGCTTTTACCTTTTCATTGATAACAATTGCGGGTGTTCTCATAACGCCATACTCCATGATCTTTTTGATGTCCTCAACTTTTTCAATTGTGGCATCTATACCCCTTTCCTTCACTACTTTCTCAGTTACTGCCTGAAGCTTCTTGCAATTTGCACAACCTGAACCTAAGATTTTGATATTCACTTTCAGATCATTCCTTTCTTAATATGCTTGCTAGACTAACCAGAACAAGACCGATAACCCCAATTTACAGACAGGATAACTTCTTTTTACAGTTAGCTTTCCATCATCTCCATTTTTTTCTCTACTTCCAGACAAATAAGTCTAAATATATTAAGCCTGAAGCTTATATATTATGGAATTACAATATTAAACAAATACCCAATGAATATAATAGACACAGCCATAATTCCAACAAAAACAGCAAGTAATTTTGGCTTTAAGACTTTTCTTAAAATAATTATCTCCGGTAAACTCAATGCCGTTACAGCCATCATAAAGGATAACGCTGTTCCCATAGGCATACCAAGTCGTGTCAATTCTTTGACGATCGGTATTGTTCCAGCGGCATTCGAATAGAGAGGTACTCCGATTAGAACAGCGATAAATACCGCAAAGGGATTGTCCTTCCCTGCATATTTTGCAAGCCAGCCTTCGGGTGCCCAGCCATGCATAACCGCACCAATTCCAATACCTATAAGGACGTAAGGCCATATCTTCTTTATTATTTCCAGGACATAATCTCGCCCGTCAATAAACCGTTGTTTCCAAGTAGGAATATCAATTTCCACGTCGCCCATTTTTATTGTATAGACGTAGTCCTCCACGTATTTTTCCATTTTCAGTTTACCTATGATCATTCCAGCAATAATTGCTATAGATACACCCGTACAGATATAAAGCAAAGCAATTTTCCAACCAAACAATCCCCAAAGCATGATAAGGGCGACTTCGTTGACCATAGGAGATGAAATTAGAAATGAGAAGGTAACGCCTAAAGGCACTCCAGCTTCGATGAAACCGATAAATACAGGCACGGCAGAACAGGAACAAAATGGGGTTACAATACCCAAAAGAGCAGCGAATATATTTCCTAAAAATCCTCTAGCCTTACCTTTACCTAATAATTTTTTTGTTCGTTCAGGAGGAAAGAAGCTTCTAATAATAGACACAATGAAAATGATGACCGACAACATTAAAAAGATCTTCATCGAATCATAAAAGAAAAAGTCAACCGCTCCTTTGTAATGTTCTGACTCCAGTACCGAAGTATTAAGACCCAGAATGGATAATATCCAGCGTATCATAGACGTAAGCCCATAGCTAAGATAGTAGGTTATCTGTTTTAAAACCCAATCAATTGCTGAAAACACTTGTTATCACTTCTTTCTCGAAAATATAATATGGGACTTTTAGACGGCGGCCTTTTGTTCAGAGGGCGAGGCAATTATTAGTGCCTTACCACGACTTTCTATCCCTTGCTATAATTTGACCTTTGCCAGTGACGATTTCGTTTCCTCGATTTGCTTTAATATAATATTTTCTGCAATATCAATCATTTGATAAACATCAGGATTAATAATCCTGTAAATCACCATTAGACCATCTCTGGTGCTGTCTACAATACCTTGATTTTTTAAAACTGAAAGGTGCTGGGAAGTATTTGACTGTTCGGATTCGATTTGAGGAAGTATTTCGCATACACATAATGGCTTCTCTTTTAACAGCCTTACAATTTGGAGCCTTGTGGGATGAGATAGAGCTTTAAATACATTTGATACTAACTGATTTCCTAAGTTAGACATTTCTACACTCCTTTCAACTTAGCATATAAGAATTTCCTAATATACTTAAACCTATTATATTTGACTATTGGGCATATGTACAGTAGGGTATGGAAATTTTCAGAGGGTCCGATTAATAACTCATTTTCTCTTCTTTTCCCCCCACGCACTGCGTAACTCAATTGTGAGCATCAAAAAAGAACCCCTTTAGGAGTCCCTATTTTTGAACGTGCTTTTCCTACAATTCATCTGGCCGGTTAGTAGTGTGAGCAGTAGCTTATTTTCTGATAATTCGGCCCACCTCCCGACAGGTAACTTCTACGGAAGATCCCTTTTTCACAAGCTGACCAATACCTCCAAGAGCATTCAAACCCTTTTCTATGAGGGAATTCGAGTCGGTTCCTTGAGCTATCCTACCATATTTTATTTTTCCATCTCCTCAGCAATAGTTTTCAAGTTTTCAATAATATTAATATGCTGAGGACAGACTCTTTCACATTCGCCGCAAGCGATGCAGTCTGAAGCCTTACCACCCCCCATAACCGCAAACTGATATGAGCCCTTTGCGTTGGAAAAATCGTCGTAGATCATTTTACGGTTATACGCTACAAAAACATGAGGGATGTGTATTTTCTGCGGACAGCCATCTACACAATATTCGCAAGAAGTGCAGGGAATGCACGGTATTTCACTGAATGCCTTCCGCGCCTTCTCAACAACAACTCTCTCAGCTTCACTAAGTGGTTTAAAATTTTCCATATATGAAACATTGTCTCTGCCCTGCTCGATTGAGGACATTCCGCTCAGTACAGTGACAATATTGTCCAGAGATGCGGCATACCTGATTGCCCAAGAGGCAACAGATGCTTTTGGATTCGCTTCTTCGAATATTTTTTTAACGCTGTCAACCGGGTTTGCCAGAGCGCCTCCTTTGACCGGCTCCATAACGACGATGGGCTTGTTGTATTTCAGAGCCACCTCATAGCATTTGCGCGCCTCGATTGAGTCGCTCTCCCAATCGGCATAGTTCAGCTGGAACTGTACGAATTCCATCTCAGGGTGCTCTGTCAAGATTTTGTCTATCGCATCCGCCTTGTCATGAATTGAAAAACCAATATGGCGTACGAGCCCTTTTTCCTTCAGCTCTCGGACATAATCCCACATGCCGAAGTCATCAAAACTTTTCGTACGGCTTTCACCCAAGTTATGATGCAAGTAATAATCTATATAGCCCGCTCCAGTGCGCTTAAGTGAAGTCCAGAACATGTTTTTAGCTTCTTCCTCTGTTTTCACAAACCATACAGGGCACTTTGTCGCGATTTGAAAGCTCTCGCGCGGATAGCGGTCAACGATTGCGGTTTTCATCGCCTCTTCGGATTTGCCGCCAATATAGGCCCAAGAGGAATCAAAATAACTGAATCCTTTAGACATAAACAGATCGACCATATCCTTTGTCTGCTCAATATCAATTTCTTCACCAATCATCGGAAGTCGCATAAACCCGAAACCTAGTTTCGGAATATTTTCACCTAAATATAACATACCATATCTACTTCCATATTTTTTTAGTGTCTAAGGTTAAGATAATCTCATTTTTGTTAATCTGTGAGCCGGGTTGCCGTCGTATTCCGGCATGAGATTTGCTTCCTTTGCGCTGTCGTAACGGAATTCATTACGAGCTCCGCCTGGCTCCACCAGTGTTACCACTTGTTGCCGTAAAGCCCCTAGCTTCAGCTATGGGAATATAAGGCAAATCTAAAGATCTCATTGTATTATATACGCTAGTGTGGGATAATATTTGTATGGATATAAAATACAAATCAAACAACAACATTGTCTACTCATGCAAGTATCATGTGGTCTGGTGTCCTAAATATCGTCGGAAAGTCTTGGTTGGGGAAATTGAAGCTCGTTTAAAGGAATTGATACAAGAAACGTGCCTAGAGATTCAATCTGAACTGATAGAGCTGGAGATCATGCCTGACCACGTACATCTTCTAGTCGAAGTCGATCCTCAATTTGGCGTTCACAAGGTGATTAAAACTATCAAAAGAAAAACATCGAGAATACTTAGAAAGGAATTCAAGGAGCTAACTACTAAATTGCCAACACTATGGACTAATTCATACTTCATTTCTACCGTTGGTG
>LOEW01000153.1 GCA_001516045.1 Desulfosporosinus sp. BRH_c37 | reverse complement strand
ACACAGGCCAGCCGATAGAATTTTTAATCTATCAAATCAACAATTTTAAAACAAATCAGAGGACCTTTTACCTGTTTGCTTTTGACGGGGAGAAACTGATTGCTTACGCCGATTTAAAGACAGCCGACGCCGAGCAAAATGCCATCACAGCATTCCTGGCTTTACAGGGAATACGCCGGTAACGTTCTGGAGCTGCTTATGAACCAAATCATGTATTATCTCATGAAGATGCTGCCATTCCATGCTGGTCTGGCTTGCCCCGCAAGCAAGGGTATTATCAGTGCTCCCAGCTTCGAGAGTTGCCGCCAAGCAGCGGACAGAAAAGAGCAATATATAGAAGATGAAACACACAAGGATAATTGCGCTTGTCATGGCGCTTTTGCTTTTGACATTATCAGCTTGCTCAAGCGGAACGCCAGACGATGATATGACTGCGACCGCGATCCCGCCGCTCTCGTCGTCGGCAACTGTCGACCCGATAACGCCGCCGACTTCGACAGCACCGCCGACCGCCGAGCCTACAGCAAAACCTTCGACCGAGCCGGTCCCTACCCCGCCCACGGCAGATCCGGTTAGCGAGGAGAATACCACCGTCCAGGAGAGACGCCAGTTTCCCTCGCCGAGAGGCCGGAGTTCCGTCCCGAGGATCGGGTGCGGGAGGAAGAACTGATTTCGCTGCACGGCTATTCGATCGGCATGACCTTATAAATAATAATATCAACATTTCTTTTTTGTATGCTTTTTTCATCAAATGTTTTTGCCGGAGAATTTACAAATTCAGAAACTACAAACTCAAATTTTAACAGATGGAATGCAAAGGTATATGCCGAAACATATGCTAATTACCCAGGTAATAGTTCCTATTATAATTATATGTCAAGTGGAGGAGATTGTACTAACTTTGCATCTCAGGTACTGAGCGCCGGTAGTATGAGTATGCAAGGCTCACCTAATTATAGTTATGACAGTTCGTGGTATTATAATGGTGCTAATGTACCTTACCGTTCATATTCCTGGACTGGTGTAACAAACTTTATGAGACATTGGGCGAATTACAACGATATCGGATATAATAGAGCATATAAATTTAGGATTTACTCATTAGCTGACGCATTATCCGATTCTGGATACTATGCAATATATAAGGATCTTTATGAGGGTGATATAATTCAATATAAGGGAGATGGAGGTATAGATCATTCTCAAGTCGTACATAGGTACGATACAACTCACCTATATATGGCACAACACGGTACGTCCTCTGATAGATTTTATTATAATCAACAGCTAAAAGAGTATCTTGGATGGGTTAATAATCAGTATACCAATGTAACTGTATACACCACAAGAATTAAATATGGTGTAACCTGATTCTAAAATGATTAAAGATTGAATTGGAGGTAGCTTTATGAAATCAAAAGTTATGATTGTATTCACAATTGTACTAATTATACTCACAACCGGAACAATTGTCACAGCTGGAAATCTTTCTGTTTTTCAAAAGGTAGAGCAAATAGATAAGATGAAGAAAGACTTTGACAATGAACATGATCAGATTTTAAAGAGTAAAGTTCCCGTTGGTGAGCAGGAGATAAGAGAAAATGCTGCAGCTGGAGACAAGCTAAAAGAAAAAGGAATTGCAATACAGAAAATGGAAAAGGAAATAGCAACTGAACAGGGGAGTCCTGAACCAACAAAAGACGAGATACTTGCACAAATTAATTTAGGTATTTTGATGACAGAAGAGGGTATTGAAAACTTTATTAAGAACAATCCCAATAAAAGCAAAGAAGAGTCCCTAAATGCTAGGAAGGATTCAAATTTAAAACAGTTAGAGACCCTTAAACAACTCAAGGACGATTTGATTAATAATAATATAAGTACAAACAATGCTTTAAGCAAACTTCTAGAAATTAGAGACGGTAAAAAATAGAATTCATGAGAAAGGGATATCTAGCAATGACAACAGAATTTGATGAGAAATTCGTTTGAAGTAGTCAAAAACCATGCTAAACAGAAAGAATGTCCTCCTGCGATTAAGTAGGAGGACATTCTTTCTGTCTGAAACTATTTTATTTTTAGTTCGGGCTTTCCTATGCTTATCATAACCGTTCGGTTAATGTCTTTAAGCAATTGGCTGATTCTCTTTAACGTTTTTGTATCCTGAGTCTGCCAATAACAATGAAAAGGGTTTTTTACCATATATTTTCTTAGCGTGGGTTATACGTCATTATGTTGGCCCTACCCTAATACGATAATGGAAACATTATTATTGATCTAATAACTAACTCAATAGAATGAGCATTATTAAAAGTCCACCAACAATAAAAAATTCAGCCGGTTCTCCTTAAAAAGTAAGGAAAGCCGGCTATTTGCTTCCATAATATGTCTTAACGTTACGAAAAAAGATTGCTAAATAGACTTACATATGTAATAATAATTACAAATGTAATTGAGATGAGGTGAAATCATGTCGGAGATACCTAAGATTTCAGAGTCTGAGTGGGAAGTAATGAAAATATTTTGGTCCAAGGCCGTTCCATGTACTGCAAATGAAATCGTTGATGCTCTAGGGAGCTTTTCGGACTGGAAACCGAATACTGTAAAAACACTCATCACAAGATTGGTAAAAAAAGGTGCTTTGGGGTTTAGAGAAGAACGTAGAATATATTGGTATTATCCACTGCTAACCGAAAATAAGTGCATCAGGTCGGAGACTAAATCGTTTGTCAAACGGGTTTTTGGGGGAGCAATAAAGCCAATGTTGGTTACTTTCCTGCAGGAGGAGAAACTTTCCCAGGAAGAAATCGAAGAGCTTAAACGCATCCTTGAAGAAAGGAAGTGGTAAAGATGTCCCCTATCTTTAGTTTACTTCCTGTATTCGATTGGGTGCTTTGGACCTCTGCCAAAGTCAGTGTCTTCATCAGCTTTTTGTTGCTCGTAAAATACCTATTTAATAACAAGCTGAGAGCAACTGTGAATTACCTGCTCTGGTCCGTTGTCATTGTGGGTTTACTCTTACCTTGGACACCGCCAAGTTCGTTGAGCATATACAATTTAGTCGGACTTTCAACCCAAAACTCGACTGCGGTAACGATGAGTCCTAATCTTGATCAAAACTTTGGCAATAATAGTGCGATCCCCTCTAAAACCAATGCTACTGATGACAATAATCTTGATTATGCTGTCGGTAAATCAGAACCACAAAACAAAATAAGTCTGCGGTCCATAGCTGCCACTCCCTTAACACATCAATGTTTGTTCCTTTTCTGGATTTCAGGTATTTTTGCCTTCATTGTTTCCACAATTGTTGTGAATATAAGGTTTTCTCGCTCTATTAAAGGTCAAACTATTAATGATTGGTATATACTGGCTGGACTGGAAGGCGTAAAAGAAAGACTAAGCATAAAGAGAGATATTCCCTTAACTTTAACGCAGGCAATAAGAACTCCCTCTTTGTTTGGGTTGTTTAAACCGAGATTATTATTGCCGGTATCCCTTCTAAACCATTTTAGCCCGGATCAGCTTAAGCATGTTTTTGTTCATGAGTTATTGCACTTTAGGCACAGGGATATTATTGTAAACTGCCTGGTGCAGGCGCTCTTAATTCTACACTGGTTTAACCCCATTATTTGGTACGCCTTTACCAAATTACGAGAAGACCAGGAAATTGCTTGTGATGCAATGACTGTAAAATACTTCGGAGCAAATAGCTCCAAGGACTATGCCGATACCCTCATAAAATTGCTGGAAAGCAATGTCAGGCCCCCCAGAATAGCAAACCTTGCGGGCCTTTCCGGTTCAAAATCGCTGATTAAGCGTAGACTTATCAGCATCAGCAATTTGCGCCAAAGCTCTTTAGCTTTTACGGTAGTCATTGTTGCAATTGTTATTTTAACCGGCTTTGTGACGTTCGCTAATGCTAAAATACTTCCTGCAACAGAGAACATTCGTTTACCTCTGCCTGCATCGACCCAACAAACAGTTGAAGAACAAACCAATCTTCAAGCGTCAAACAGTTTGCCAGCCTCAAGACAATCGATCAGCATCAGTGATGATTCGCCGGCAGGTAGTTTCTGGAGTCCCAATAGTCAAAATGCGGTCTCAGATCAAGTGTCGTCTTGGTTAAAGACAGCAAAACCATATACGGCAACAGTTCCGAATACTGATTATGTTGATAATGTCGTTCATTACAATATTGGACCATCCGCACTGCATATAACCGGTTCAGGGCAGTTTGAAACCCTGATTTATCCTGCTTGGTACGTCAAAATCGAGGGACAGGAAGTTGATGCTGGTTCCATAACCCATAATATACATTACATACAGGATGTAGTCGTCATTATAGAGGCAAAAACTAACTACATAAGCTATTTAGAATCAGGGCCGTTATATAATTGGCTGAAAGACGGGGAATGGAAGACGGAGTTTAGCCAAAACTCTGCTCTCACTCCTCTTTACCAGACTAACGAGAATGGCCAGACGTATGGTTCAGCTTTGGCTTCCAGTATTATTGGCAACCCACAGCCGGATCTAATTAGTGCCGAAAAGGATGGTACCTCGGGTTACGTAAAATATGAGGATCTTATGGGGCCACGACCTAAAACACCTGAAGAAGCGAGAGCCATGCAAGAAATGGGTAAATTTGAAAAAAGAGAAATTCCGCTGTATGCTGCCGATGGTAAAACAGTTATTGGTTCATTCTAAATAATAACCAGGATATTTCTGAGAGTTTGGATAAAAAGCGAGCGTGTTCGGGCGGATAAACATACTTGCTCAATCATTAAAATTACCCAAGATGATATCCTGGGGAACTCCGGGAACATTTCAGGGGGATGTACCTGTGAAAAAGTTTATTGTTGTTCTTATAACAAACGGAACGTGACTTACTCAACTGGCTGGTTCGGTGGCCTTGTTTGAGGCAGGGGTACATCAAATTTGTAAAATGTTCTCACTCGAGTGACAATTGCAATAAAAAACTTTGGGAGATTATTCAAGCATTTGGCGGAAACGGCTTTTATTTGAGACAAATTTATTTTGGCACTGCACAATTTAGCAAATAAGAATATTTCAAATAAGTCTTACTATTACTTAAAATATTCGTTTGAAAATACTATGATATTTTAGAGAGTAAGTCTTTTTATATAATCTAAGGGAGCAAGAATAATGAAAAAATGGATATTACTTCTCAGTTTCATCGTACTATTATTCACTGTGATTGTTACAGATAATTACTTAAAAGATACTGATGACAGCTTTATTTGGGCTAATAATCTTTCTGTAAACGATGTGCAGTCTATTGAAATGGTTATATCGCCATCAGATAGGGAGAATCATTACAAAAATTTTTCATCCGAGGAATTTGGCGCAATCATAAAAATCATAAACGCAAGTAAGGGACAAAAAGCTAACGCACCTGCTGAACTTGGAAGCACTATAACGCTGTACATCACCACAAAAGAAGGCAATGTTCATACCTATCAAAACCTAAGAAACGCTTATCTTGTCATTGATGACATATATTTCAGTTCAGATAGTTCATGGCTTGCAAGCAGTTTTAAAGATTTTAAAGGAGATGCTTCGCTTCCCGATGGTTTTTTCGAACGTGTTACAGGGATTACCACCACATATGGTTTAATGAAACTAGGTAAAAATGGCAAGGTGTTAAGTCCGCTTTCCCCGTTGGAGGGTACATACAAGCAGCTTGCGGAATATACAGTATTCAATCACTTGATAAAGTCTACCCTATATCCTCCACAGGATATAGATTCCTTCGATGTGTGCTATATGCTGCGAGTAATCTATAGTAGCAAAAATTCAAATTCGACGCATGATTATTATCTTTTCATAATGAATGGCGACGCCTATATGCAAGATGGAAAAGACGGGTTGAATGCAAAGGTAAGCACAGAATTGTATAATCGTTTGGATACTCTTCTAAATTCCTTTAATTAGTCCCTGATGCCAGCAATTCCAGAGGTGGGGCGGTAAAACCTTGATGAACTCGCATCGGATACACTATGTTATTCACTAAATAGATGGACGGGGGACAGTAATGTCAACACAAGTAATAATCGTTCTAGTTCTTACAGTTATCATTTCTACAATTTCAACTCTTGCTTATTCTGTTAGAATTGTTGGAGTGCGAACAGGGAGAATAGCAGTATCTTTTGCAGTATTCAATATCTTTGCATTAATTTCTAGAACTGCAAACAGTATTCAAGCACCATTACTGGCTAAAACAATTGAGACTACAATAAAAACAGGAAATCCTCAAAGCTTACTATATATATTCAGATGGATACTATTTTCAACAACCTTAGCAACAATTTTTGGCGCAGTATTAATGCCGACATTTATAAATATTTTTAGAAAAGCAGTAGAATCATTTAGTATTAATCGTTCTATACCTAAATTATTATTACATAGTTTCTCTAAATCAGGAATAGAGCAGTTCAAAAGTAGTGTTACAAAACCAAAAAAAGAAAATCTGGCACAACTTAAAAGCCTAACAATGATGCCTAAAAAAATTATATTACTTAATATCTTAGCTTTTGCAATATCAACTGTTGGTGTTTTGGCTTCTTTGTATGCAGGCTGTTTAAACCCTGAACTTAGAACTACATGCAGTACATTGGCAGCTGTGATAACTGGGCTTTCAACGATACTTATGGTGATATTCATAGACCCATTTATATCAATGCTAACAGACGATGTAATTAGGGGGAAATGTACTCAATTGCAGTTTGATAGATGTATAATTTTTATTGTTGGAGGATTAATAGCAGGTACGATTTTAGCGCAGCTTTTATTAGTTCCAGCAGCTGAAGTAATATCTTTTATAGCTAAATCAATTTAAAATACAACAGCGGGATGGATACTATAGTCTTTTAGCAATTTATGATGTTCATAAGCGCAAAAAAAGCCACCGCGCAGCAGTTTAGTATAACAACAAATTACCTAAATCTGGTGTGTAGTAACCGTATGTGCAAGGAATTCCGCAAGCAGATATAGTAATTATTGAGCAGGCAGCACCACACGTCAACTCAGCGAATCTGAAAGATATGGAAGTAGTAACCAAAATTCAAGAATACACGGGTTGCTAGTGCGGACAGACTCTACCAGGCTTGTTTCTTCAAAAAGGAGGAATTATCAATGAGGAAATTATTGGTCTTGATTTTTATTTTAATAAATATTTTCTTAATTACCGGATGTTCGAATCAAGCAAATTTTAATAGTAAGATTCAGTCCTTAGAAAATGAAAATACAGAGCTGCGGTCAAAGATTGATCAAGTCAATTCATTATCGATAGCCTATCAATCTTATGAGGATAAGCAAAGGTTTGTCCCGAAAGCATCTCAGATTACTGCGCTTCCAATTCAGGATTTTAAAATATTGCGTCCCATAGAAGCAAATACAGTTATTCAAGTATTAGATGCTGCTCAAGGTCAAGGTCAACAATTGTGGTTATATGTAGCTGTGCCTGTCCACGACACTCCGGTTAATTTTAAAGGATGGATTCCGGAATCAGAAACAGTTAAATTAACCGAAGATAATGTCAAACTTGTACAGGGAGATGTATTTCTAAAAGAAGGTACTCCAATTTATGAAGTTGAGCAGTTTAAGGAAATAAAATCGGCAGCCTCAACTAATCTTACCCATGATGTCAGGGGAAGGATTGAGAAGAGACAAGAAACTTTTGCTTATCTTGACTCACCGGGAGGATGGTCTTTTTGGGTTGAAGAGAAATATCTAATCTTCCCTAAGGTCGATTGAAAAATGGATTCACCGGAAGTGAACTTGCGCAAAGCCACCACTGGTCCAACGAGTACATTGCAGAAAACATGATCGTGGTATACACAAAATACACAGTGGATTACGACAACACGAAAGTTCCTTATTAGGAAGGAACCTTGGCATATTCTATTCTGATAAGGGACGACAAAAATTCCCCGTGGCTCATCTGGGATTCATGCGGCACGGCAGATTAACACAGCAATAACGAAAACTCCTTTGTGTATAATGACAAAACCTGTCTGTAGTGTTTTTTAACGCATATTTGTAAGATATTACTTTTGATTTTGCTTGGGAAGGAGTAATTAGTTTAATATGAAAAAGAGTATGATAATTTTAAATGCTATTTTTATAGCAGCAATGTTTTTAATAGGGTGCAATAACACTGCAACTAAAAGTGCTGAAGAAAACAGTTCAATTCAGCAAAATACTCAAGCAAACAGTACAAAAAATGTTATTGAACCAATAGTGACAGGTATGGATAATTCCCAAAATCAAGACCAGGTTGAGAATGTGCAGTGTGTTTCAACTAATGAAGTCACACAGATTGCCTTGATAAATGAGAATGATGCTAATAAGAAACAGGTAAGGCTTAACTTTCAGACAGATTGGAAGAAATTTGAGTGTACATATAGCAATGGTTATAAAGATTACTATTTTCAAAATAAGCTTAAAAAAGGGGATAGGAACGCTTGGAAAAATAGGTAGAACGGATGATGGTGCAAGTAAAATTGGATTTTTGCCAAATCATTCTAGTGTAATTGAGGCTTAGCCTGTTATCCGGCCTGGTCTTTCAACGGCGAATGGATAGCGTTTTTGCTTTCCGGCGGGCAGGACGAGAATAATGGCCGACTTTGACTTATTCGCCGGGATGGACAGCAAGCCCACCAAGTTCAGGGTCTTCAGAAATTGCCTAACGTACCTGGTATTTCCTGATCACCCACCGCGAATGTTCTGGCAGCAGAGGGTCAAAAGGCTTGAAGCAGAAATCGGAGAGCTTATTGTCAAAGCGCAGCACTTTGGGATATAAAGCTTTTGACAGAGCTTCCCATCCTCCGTAAATTGAGTTGAAGTTTGGAGTAGCCTGAGAACAGGTTTGTGAAATCGAAAAGAAAGTACTTACTGTGGGGGGAATCCACGAATCGTGCATGCACGTCTTTATTGTAAAAAGGGGGAAAGAACCGTGAGTAAGCGTGAGATCGCAAGCTTGGCATGCAAAATCCTTGGTATCTACATAATTATTCAAGGGATTAATGTATTGTCCAGTGTTTTACTTTTTGTTTCTACAGCAACGTCGGACCAAATGGCACATGAAAGTTTCATTAATATTATTTTTTCATTGGTATATATCCTCTTTGGAGTTTTGTTATGGTTTTTTTCGGATAAATTATCTGCGATTATGGCTACAGAGGGAAACCATTCTAAGGAGGGTGCTGGTATAGAGGTAAGTGAAATACAGAGAGTAGCGTTTTCGGTTCTCGGGCTTTACTTTATCGGCAGTTCATTGCCGAGGCTAGTATCCACATTAACGAGTTCCATGCGTGGACTACCTAATTCTTTTACAGGATTTATACTACTTGGATCAGGGGGGATAATTACCGAATTTATCATAGGATTAGGGATATTTCTTGGTTCACAGGGTTTGGTCAATTTCTTAAATAACATGAGAACTGTGGGATTAAAAAAGGATGATAGTAATGAAGGAAACGAAGATATCTAATCTGTAAAGGAGTTTAGATTAACCCTACATTCTTGTACTTTTATTCATGTTTCACCATCCACTAGCAATAATGATTTCTAATATTTAGCCAAGTAAGGCAAGGAAATGCTATTAATTCGCATAAGTAAGAAAATACGCATTTTAAAAATTCAATTGGCATTGGACAAGATTCTATGTGTTAGTTTAGAAATGAGGGTTCAACTTGAAAAAAAATTTAGTAATCCTTGGACTTATAAGTATATTTGTATTTGCTATGATGAGATTTGGCATTGAAAGCGTTCCTATCAACACTAATAATTCATTACAACCTAAACAAGTAATAGAAAACTACTTTAAATTCTACAATGAGAAAAATAGGCAGGGTTTGTCAACCACATTAACTAAATGGCATGACCAATCTAATGTGGATTTTGGTTT
>LOEW01000152.1 GCA_001516045.1 Desulfosporosinus sp. BRH_c37 | reverse complement strand
TCCTTGGTTTCACTCGCCAATTCTTGGGTACGTTGCACAATATCGTTCATTAATTTTACTAGAATTTCTGGCTGAGTAGCTTTAATCAGTTCCTGCTGGTCAATTACTTGATTAGCCGGTAAAGGTTCTGTTGAGGAAACCAGCTTTAGGGTCTGGCCCATGCTCACGACCTGTATTGGTTCAGCTTGTGTTCCTTCATTATTTTGGGAAACCCCTACTGCGCCATCAATAACATGACTTTGCGTAGAACCGGTATCCTGATCGACGCTGACCAAATATAACGTGCCACGTACGCCCATCACAGCGGTTGGAGTCTCTACTTCGTATTTATCATCTATATTTACCAGACTTTTAACTTTACTCCAGACACTACCTGACCACAATTGAACCGAAGATTGGTGGCCATCTTTCCAAGCGGTGATTCGGGCTTGACGACGCGCGGATACTCCAAGAGCATCACTCGTGGTTAATTGTTGAATATTTAAATAGGAATTGGCCCCCAGGGTTGCTTCGGTACCGTCTTCATAGGAAAGCTTAACAGTCCCGGTTTTACCGGTACGCAGCCAGTCACCCTGAACAAGTTCCATGCCATCTACAGCAGGGAATTCACGCAAACCGCCCCCGTGTTTGATGAGGACATCTCCTTTAACATTACTCAATTTGGCCGTAGGTTGTGCCGCCGAAACTTCCTTTGGTAAAAGAAGCATTTGGCTAAAAATTAGGATAACTGCTAACAAAATAGTTGTTAGTTTACCTTTCATCGAGCTCTCCCTCTACCTGATAAATTTCAACCAACTTTTCTTTTCCTTTGACCTTAATAGGATCTAGGGGCGTTGCTTTAAACGTTGCCTTTACACGTTCATACGTCTCTTTGCTGAGTAAGATCTGTCCCGGTTTGGCATTCGACTCTAATCTAGCTGCTAAATTGACGGTATCTCCTATTGCAGTATAGTCCAAGCGATCATGTGATCCGATATTTCCGACGACCGCCGGACCGGAATTAAGTCCGATACCAAAGCTCACGGAACGACCATACCGTTCCATAAGACCCTCCGCAAGTTTAACAGATTCTTTTTGCATTTGTAAGGCTGCGCGGACAGCCCTTTCCGGGTGATCCTTTTGCTCAATGGGTGCTCCGAAGATGGACATGACTCCATCACCGATAAACTTATCAATTGTCCCTTCAAAAGCAAACACGGCGCGCGAGCAAAGATCTAGGTACTCATTAAGCATAATAATAATATCCTCTGGTTCCATCTTTTCCGACATTGGGGTAAAACCTCGGATATCTACAAACATTAGGGTGATATCTTTCCTGATCCCACCCACTTTAATTTCTTCCTTAGTGGATAAAATTTCTTGCACAACTGCCTTTGATACATAACGCCCAAAGATCCCCGTTACGCGACCCCGTTCTTTTCGCTCTTTGAGGTACTGAGAAACGACTGAGAAAACGTATAAAGTGATGATTGCCAGGATGGAGTATATGTAGGGTAGTAAAATATTTAAGGTCTGAAAAACAATGACATAAGCTATAGAATAGGCCACTAAAAACCCTATCATGATTAGAATCGCCCATTTAGCACGCACGCGCTCCATCATAAAATAGGCCAATAAGCCAATCATTAGAATCAGCAATAACCCTATGGGTTGAGATACCCTTGAATAAATCTTATCGTCAAGCAGACTCTGGATAACATTAGCATGGATCACAACTCCATACATTTTCAATATCTTACTTGCTGGAGTATAGTACGTATCATCTAAACCAAGGGCATAGGGGCCAATCAGCACTACAGAACCAGCAAAATAGGCAGGGTTAACCTCTCCACTTATAACTTTTTCAACAGAAATAGTCTCGATTTTTTTATCGAGTGGCTTAGTTGCATATGAAAAAAGAATTTCATTTAGGGAACCCGTCGCAAGCGGAACATTACCCTTTAGCCAGCGGTTATCCTCTGTCCAAGCTAACTTCTGGTCAGTCGGCAACAGCAAATTGGCAAGCTGTACACTTATGGCTGGGACTCGGGTCTTGTCAGTGTCCGAAATTCCCAGCATCACTTTTCGAACAACCCGATCGTCATCTGTGATAACATTGATATGCCCAGTTTGTTGAGGGTTGATAGGGATAACTTGTTTTCCAATGCGTTCTACAGCTATTTGATTATCAACTTTTCTAGGCTGTAAATTAAAATAAACCGAAAGATAAGCATTCGGATATTTAGCCACTACATTTGCCAACGCTTTATCTTCCTCAGGATTTTGACTTTTATCACTGTAAAAAATATCTGGCCAAACTGCTATGGCCCCATTCGCCAAGAGTTTATCTGTTAATTCAGCGACTACGGTACGTGGCCAAGGCCATTTTCCGATTTTGGCAAGGCTCTCATCATCAATCGCTAGGATTTTTATCCTAGAATCAACGGTCCTAGGTTCGATGGTTACACGATCAGTTACAGCACGTTCAGTATTATAAAAAACTTCATTATAATACATAAATGCAATTACTAAGAGGATGATTATTACTGAATATATTTTTTTCATAATTCACCCCAATCCTATTCTCTAACTCCTTAGGTAAGCTTGGTACCGAATCTACGGTTGCCTGACTAGTAGTCGAATCGAATTATTTAACTTGTCAATTATTAGGATATTACCATCTTGACTAAGCTTAACCGCAGAAGGGCAATCAAACTGCACTTGTTCTGCGAACCCGTTTTGCTTTCCGTGCACGCCGTTACCCGCTAAAGTCTTCACCTCTCCCGCTTTGTTAATCTCTCTAAGACGGTGATTATACGTATCGGCTACATAAACGGTTCCATCAGAGGCTACAGCTAGGCCACTGGGAAAATTAAATTTGGCAGTTAACCCGGGACCATCCAGGAAACCTCCTTTAATATAACCCGTATTTACAATCTTTGCTTCCCCGGATCCGGCAAGAGTCGTTACCTCACCTTGTGGAGAAAGCACCCGAATTCTTTGGTTTCCGGTATCTGCTATATACAGTTCACCATTAGGTCCTAAGGCAAGACCGGAAGGCTCGTTAAATTGCGCCTTTTCTCCGGTCCCATCCGCATACCCACCCAAGAGCCAATTATCTTTCGATTCATACCCTCCGCCTGCTAAAACAGACCAATTCCCACTTTTATCGATTCTCAAGATACGATGATTCAAAGTTTCTGTGACATAGAGTTCGCCTGTATTTCCTAAAACGATATCAGATGGAGAATTCAGTTCTTTTACCAAAGTCTTCACAAGACCTGATTTATCAATAACGCGAATCGCCCCATTAGCCGAATCCGCCACGTAAATAGTCCCTTCATCATCAACCGCAAGACCCTTTGGTTGATTAAACATAGCCGTCGTCGCTGAACCATCTAGAAATCCACCTATTGGCATACCGTAATTATCTTTACCGGTGGTTACACCAGCAAGAGTCGAAACACTCTCTCCAGATATGGCACGGATCCTATGATTTTGGGTATCAGAAATATAAAGGGTTCCATCTTTTCCCCGCGTAATTCCTGAAGGCATAGCGAATTCAGCCTTTAGTTTTTGACCGTCTACATAGCCAAGGTTCCCTGAACCGGCAAAATTACGTACCTGCGGCTTACTTGCGATGGATTGACCATAGTTCAATATGTAACTAACTGTAGAAATAGTTTTGTCTGCTAAGACACCAGACCCTCCTAGGGCCGTGACAGTCGTACCACTATTTGACCTTTTTTGATTACGTTTCCAATACTCTAAGAGCAAATCCGTTGTTTCCATCGGCATTGAGTCATTCACTAAGACCAGTGGGGCCTGATCCTTGGCAGCCAACACGGCACCCGTGAGAGCATCCGGGAAATTCTCTCCCGATGCTAAATATATATGAGGAATAGGGACTCCTCTTCCCTCATTTTGCCAAGAAGAATCAAAACTACTCTCCAGGCCGTTGATTTTCTCCATTGTGCCATAGCGGTTACTTCCGCTAATCCGCGTTACTCCATCTGGAGCTAATCGTTTAACTTGAGATTTAAGTTGTTGTAAACTTTGGTCCGGAATGACGGCCGTACCACCAACTATATGCAAGGTTTGCTTTAAAGAATCGCCATTATCAGGTAGTGAATTGAGATAATTCACTAAGGTATCGGGTACTGGACCTTGCGGTAGTAATAACAACGGTACCCCACCGAGAGCCGCCGGGATAGTCTCATCCTTTGCCATAAAATACTTGGATTTTTCGACACTAACATAACCTGTTGTTGCAGCAAGGACTGAAGCGGATAAGGCATCCGGAAAATTGTCTCCTTGGACGAGATAAAATTCTGATCCATTATGCTTAAGCTCTTTAGCAATCAATAAGGCTGTCTCATAATGATCATATCCTCCAAGCCTGTGAATATTTTCTTTTTTAAAACCGAAGCTTTCAAAAAGAGTAATAAAACTATCGGGTACAGCCATTGTTCCGCCAAGTATATAGATACTTCCTTTTTTATTAAGGTGTTCTTTAATATATTTTATGGCATCCTGACTCGCTTCGGGTGTACTATCGACTAATAAAAGCGGACCCTGTTTTTGGTGCGCTAATGGCACACCGGCTAGAGCATCTGGAAAATTGTTCCCCGTAGTGAGAACAACATTATCTACAATTCCAGGAAACTTTGATGCGATTTGCAACATGGTTTGAAAACGACTTTTTCCAGATAAGCGTTCGATGTGGTTTGCAGGCTGACTAGCTGAGACTAGACATGGCTGAAGGACCAGGAAAGCTATGATGCTGACCAACTGAATATAGATTTGAAAATAAGTACGTTTCTTCAATTTGGTATCCTCCCGCTGAAATAGACTGTTTATTGAATATTCTCTATCAACAAGAATATTCTCTATCAATTTGTAGAATCCTGCAATTATTTTGTATAGCAGGATTTATTATAGCAACTTTTTAAGAAAAGCCATTAAAGCTTAACAACTCTTGGGCAACCTCTTCAGTAGCTCAATATCCTCTTGAAAAAGACACCTCAATTATTTATGCTTAGTTACATAAAGCTTTCGCCAATGATTTTCCATTTTCCTTCTTCTTACCAGCTATTGACACAAATATATTCTAAAAGAGTCTGTCAAATACCAAAAGGACCAGCTAAACTGATCCTTTCGGTATTTTTTAGTTCACTTTCTTTTAGAACGACCCAGTGGTTTGCCGTTCTCGCCGAGTTATCTAGCATGCTAGCAACGGCGCCTTGGGTGAGCGGTGCAATATCGCGCCCTCCACGTTCCAATCATCGTCGTCCCCTGCCCAGAGGGCGTGATTTTGCACAGTGAACCCTTTAGGCAGAGTCGCGTAAAGCATGCTTTGATGACTCGGTGCCAGAACGGCAGTTGGTTCACATGCATAACAGCCCGGAGGTTTGCCGTTCTCGCCGAGTTATCTAGCATGCTAGCGACGGTGCCTTGGGTGAGCGGTGCAACATCACGCCCTCCACGTTCCAATCATCGTCGTCCCCTGCCCAGAGGGCGTGATTTTGCACAGTGAACCCTTTAGGCAGAGTCGCGTAAAGCATGCTTTGATGACTCGGTGCCAGAACGGCAGTTGGTTCACATGCA
>LOEW01000151.1 GCA_001516045.1 Desulfosporosinus sp. BRH_c37 | reverse complement strand
AATATCGAAAACTAGTCCATTGTTTGGTAAAGGTTCTTCTCTGAAAAAACTGGGCAGATCGTTTTGCTCTTTATTTATTCCGGCGAGTGTATTGAATTCTACTTCTTTTTCTAAGATTGAACGAGCTAGCTCGTATAACTTTTCCTCATTGATGTCTTCTCCTGTAAATGAACTCGCTAGAGAGGAAAACACCGGCATATTCTCAGGCACGGGACCAACGAAAATACAAATCCCCAAGAAATCACAGATCATGGTAATGATCTGCAGCTTTTTAGAAAGTTCAACTTGATCCTTTGCTTGATCAGGTTTTAACCCACCACGTCCTGGCAAGCAGTTCCCGGCAGTATGATCTGCTCCCATTGGAGAAGTAGCATAAGTAACACCTGTACCTTTCATAGCTCGCGGGTCGTAGGCCGACAACGCTTGACCTTTAACAGCGGGAACTCTGCTAACTCCGAGTATTCTCCCTGTGGCAACACTTCCTTGTCCTAGGATTTGGCCTATTTTCGTTCCGGTAATAATATTATTAATTGCCTCTTTCATTTGTTCGAAATGTCCGTACGTTAAAGCACCTGCTTCCATAGCAACGCCCAAACTCACACCCGTCTCCATTGTATCCAGGCCAAGATCATCACATAGTCTGTCAAGTTGGGCGATTTCATCAAGATTATTAATCCCACAATTAGAACCCAGCAAGGCAATGGTCTCATACTCTAAACTTGCCGTCACATAATCGCCTTCAACATTATTAAAGACATTTGAACAGCGAACTGCACATCCCCTTGAACAGGCATGACCGGTTTGACCGTTTCTTTCCTTACATAATTGGTTAAGCTTTTCTCCACTGAACTCCTCGGCCTTTTCATTATAGCCCGAACTAAAGTTACGAGTTGGTAACCCTCCAGTAGCGTTAATTACATTAACTAATAAAGCCGTTCCATAATCTCTAAGGCCTTTTTTAGTTTGATGCATTTCTACGGCAAACTTCTTTGCGGTTTGGTGAAATCTCTCTTTATCTTGAGGTTGAGAACAAGATTTGCTAGGTCTCTTGATAATAATTGCTTTGATGCCTTTGCTTCCCATCACTGCGCCTAAACCGCCTCTTCCAGCATGCCGGGATGGTCTTCCCTCCGGATCGCTGAACGCTATCGTAGACATGGCTGATCCCGCTTCCCCCGCCGGGCCGATTGAGATTACTGCGCAACTCACACCGAATTCACTTCTCAGTTCCGCTACAGTATCGTAATTACCCAACCCCTTCAGAGCATCTCTAACTTCGAATTTGATATTATCTTCTTCGATAATAATAATCCAAGAATTTTTTTCTATAGGAAGATGTTCGATTATTAGAGCCTTGATATTGTGCCCAGCTAAATATTGGCCCGCAGTTCCTCCGGCGTTGCTTTCTTTGATAGTTCCAGTTAAAGGACTCTTCGCTCCAATCGAAGTCCGTCCTGATGATGAAGCAATTGTACCCGTCAGTAATCCTGGTGCTATCACTAGGATATTTCCTTGTCCAAGGGGAGATGCTTGAGGATTCATTTCATCACATAGCAAAAGGGAGGTTAATCCTCTCCCACCTAAATGCTTATATTTTAGGGGAACATCTTCTTTTTTATAAGTCGTATTGCTCATGTTAATTCTATAAATATACAACATCTAACGTCCTTTCATACAATAGTGAGACTCCCACTTTTAGAAATAGGAGTAATGCCCCGCACTCTTCAACTTAAGTTGAACGAGTTCACAAAGAATTCTTCAAAAGGATACAGAAAATTCGTTATCTGTACCCCTTTATGAAATGCCTACAATGCTTTTTGATAAAGAGCTTCAATATCTCCCAAGGTGGTCTGACGAGGATTAATCATTATATTCCCGCTTTTCATGGCATCGACCGCCATCTCGTGAATTAATTCTTGCTTTACCCCAACTTCGGAAAGAGTTTTAGGAATACCTAATTGTTCTAAAAGTGCCTTCAAATCTCTGGTCAACATTTCCGGAATAAAAGCATTATCGTTTTTTCCACGCTTAATATAATTATATATTTTCTCATATTTTCCTTTATCAGCCAGAGCATTAAATTCCAATACTGTTGGCAACAACACAGCGTTAGCAATACCATGCGGAACTCCAAAGAAGCCACCTAAGGGGTGAGCCATTGCATGACAATCTCCCAACCTCGCCCAAGAAAAAGCAATTCCGGCAAACATACTGCCAAGCAGCATTCCTGAGGCAGCATCAGCATCACCTCTGTTAGCCACAAAAAGTCGAATATTTCTACCTATTAATTCCATCGCTTGTTCAGCCATTCCATCAGAAAAAGGAGACGCTGCACGGGAAAGGTATGCTTCAACAGCATGAGTAAGAGCATCAATCCCTGTGGATGCCGCAACAAGAGCTGGTAATGTAGCTATCATTTCCGGGTCTAATAACGCCACTTCCGGCACAATCTCATAACTAAAAACCGTTAGCTTGTAATTAATCTTCTTATCCGTTATAACTGCGAAAGGAGTGACCTCACTTCCAGTTCCCGCAGTAGTGGGTATAGCAATAATAGGAACCGTAGGGCCTTGGAATTTGTTAGCTCCCTCATAATCCTGTATCTTGCCCCCGTTAGTTGCTAAAATAGCTATTGCTTTTGCAGTATCCATTGGGCTACCGCCCCCCAAACAAACAATTCCGTCCAAACCTTCCGAATTATAGATGGTTGTCCCATTATCAACTGTATCACAAGAGGGATTGGCCTCAACATCTAGAAATAGAGAATATTTGATTGAATTTGCGTCGAGAATATCAGTAATTTTTTTTACCATTCCCGCTGCTTCTAACCCACGATCTGAAACTAACAACACCTTTGATAAACCTCTAGACGCGAGTATTTCAGGTAATTTGGAAATACTATTCGCACCAAATATTACTTCACCGGGAACTTTGAATGCAAAGGGATTAAAAGTCATTGTATAGTTCGCCTCCTTAATTATGTCACTTTGTTACTTTTATCATCTAATTAGCTAAGCTACTTTTCTTCCCGTAACCCCTATCTTTTGGACAACTAAAAATAGAACTATTCCGGATACTAACCCGTAAATAGGACCTCCAATAGCCAAAATCGCACCAACTACTCCTGCTACTCCCTGCTCTTCTTTCGTTTTTACCATTGCCATCGCGATGTAGAAGCAGGCAAAACCTTGTACCATAATAGTAAGGGCGATAGCAATAGGCAATATCGGTCTAAAGAAGGCTACCAAAGGTAAAGATAAGACACACATCCATTTTACAATATTAAATGTACCTGATCCTCCAAAAATGGAATCCATAGCTTGACGACCTTGTTTATAACGTTCTGCGATAGATACCGTCATGGCTGCCCAGAGCGGACCTGCCAGAGTAAGTGTCGGAAACATTGTTCCTTCAATTACGTTTCTAACTCCACAGAGGATGTTGGTTCTGTTCGGATTCATATCAATTTCTTCATCATCCCGATATTCATTGGCCTTCTCTATGATTGTCTGGCCGATTACGATATCTCCAAAAGCGATAATGTAAGCTACAAGGGCCATCGGCAAAGCTGCAATGAAAATGGACAAACCGGGGAAACCTATACCAAAAGCATTATAAGTTTGAAATACCTCGCCAATATGAGGAACAAAAAAGCCCCATTCAGTTATCTTAGGAATTGGAACCTCTCCCACTACTAATCCAATGATCATTGCGCCAATTATCCCTGGAACCATTCCATATTTGGCAAAGGTAGCAACAATAGAACCACCTTTTTTCTTAATTTCTTTAAAGCCTCGAGCATAGAGCAGAAAGAATGCGATAACAATCCCAACTGACAAAGATATTGGATATTTGGCAAATCCCACTCCACCTGACGCAAGAGGTAAAAATCCATATTTACCAATAACTGCAGCCATGCCCGCTCCTAAAATAATTCCTGCTTTCATTGAATTAGGTACAACATCCACCAATTTTTTAGCCAACCCTGTAACCCCTAATACAAGGAACAATATACCTACCGAAATTTGTAAAGCTATTAGAGCCTCGATCCGGTCCACACCCATTGCATACTTAGACAAGAATCCAATCGTTAAGGGGACTGCAGGTGTAATCCAGCCAGCAATGATAGGATCTCCGAATAACTGGTGCAAGCTGTAGGTTATCTCGTGAAACAAAACTATAGTTAGCGCTACTTCAAAAGAAATACCGAACATATCCTGAAGAAACGCTGTAGCCCCAAGTCCTGTCACAAACATGAATATAGCTTGGATTATTTCCGGCGCCTCAACACCGTAGTGGATAAAAGGCAGTCTGATTTTAAATAGTCCCATAGGAATATAAGGTTGTTCTTCCCCGTGTTTTCTCCGTGCACTTGGCAACATAAAAGCCATAAGATTTCCCCTCTCTTTTACCTTGATTTTAAAATGAAATAATCCTCTTGTAAAACCTCCCTTTTCACAAATCTGTTACTTTTATTTGCAATAATTATGCCAATTTATAAAAGTCAGATAATTCGGGGAAAACTTGCGGTTTTTATTTATATAAAACAGATAAAAGAGTCCATATGGACTCAGGATTATCAACAAAAGTTAATTTAATAAGCAATTTATAGCATATAATATAATTAATAACCAAACAAAAACAAACTGAATACAACTAAACCAAATCTAATCAAACAATAACAAATAGTAACAACAAAACATAAAAAGAACCAAAAACTATAATTCCAAATGCACTCATTGAGTTCATTCGGAATCAATTTGATTCTTTAATCCATCTTCTCTTGGTATTACACCTAACTCATTCTGTAGACCACTGATTTTGAAAAATAATTCCATTTTTTTTTGCTTTTTTAATCAGACAGGTTTGACTAATCCCCAAAATTATGGCAGCTTTTCTGGTTGTTTTATGCTCCAGCAATGCTTTCGAGATTAATTTCTTTTCCAAACTAGCTACTGCATCTATTAAGGAGTTATTTACATGGATTTCTGGAATTTCTGACAGTAAAGTCTGGGGCAAATCTTGTGGCTCTAAAATATCATGATCAACTGTCACTACCAGTCTCTCAAGAGTATTAATTAATTCCCTTATATTCCCCGGCCAGGAATAAGCCATGAGGCATTCCATAGTTTTAGGGGAAAGTATTTTGGTAATCTTATGCTTCTCGGCGAAATATTCCAGATGATATTGGGTTAGAGGCAGAATATCGTCAACCCTTTCGCGTAAAGGAGGGATTAATAGAGGAACAACATTAAGTCGGTAGTAAAGGTCTTCACGAAACAATTTTGATTTAACCATCTTGTACAAATCCTTATTAGTCGCGGAGATAATCCTGACATCCGACATAATTGGTTTTGAGCCCCCTAATCTTGTCAGCTCTTTCTCTTGGAGTACTCTTAATAACTTGACCTGGAGATTAAGAGGAAGCTCTGCAATTTCATCCAGAAAAATAGTACCCCCGTCTGCAATTTCAAATAGTCCGGCTTTTCCACCTTTACGAGCACCTGTAAAAGCTCCTTCCTCGTAACCAAAAAGTTCGGATTCCAGCAAGTCGCCCGGTATCGCGCCGCAATTAACTTTGATAAATGCACCTCTTAAAGGTCGGGAACTATTTTCATGGATTAATTGGGCTATCAATTCTTTACCTACTCCGGATTCTCCCAAGATTAAAACAGTAGTATCCACTCTAGCAAGACGTTCTGCCATTTCAATTGCATTCTTCATCTGCCTGCTTTTGACAATTATTTTCTTTTGCCCCTCATACTTGTTCTTAAGTTGGGAGATTTCCCGTTCATAATGGGCCTGTAACTCCATTGAACGCTCTAACTTCTTATGTAGATTATTAAGTTCAGTCATATCTCTTACATTGGTAACAACCCTAATTATTTCGCCCTGTTCATTAAAAATAGGACTACCGGTAACCAGAATCTTTTTACCAGTACTTATTGTTTGCTTTATCGTAATTGTTTTCTTCTGCTCCAATACTTTAAAGGTTATCGACTCGCTGATTAAGCCTTGCTTAACAATGTCTTTAATGTTCTTACCCTTCAATTGTTCAGGCGATAAACCTGTGATACGTTGATAGGCACTATTAACACGTAATGTATAACCCTTCGAATCGGTAACATATATACCGTCATAAGATGATTCAAATATTGCATTTAGTTCTGCTGCCAATTCCTCAACAGTTTTTGCTTGAAGAACTAAAGCCTCAAGCTCAGAAATATCCTGCAAGACAGAGATTGCGCCAACGGTTTTGCCCTTGATAATCACCGGAGTTATATTTGATATAACCATGCTAGCACCCAATTTGATCTTAACACCTTTTCTAGCCTCACCGCTGGCTAGTACACTTGGCAATTGACTGTTTGGAAAAACCTCATCAATTTTTCGAAAAGCATTGCCCTTTTCTACACCAAATATCCTGCTGGCAGCTTGGTTGAAGACAATAATTTTGCTATCCTCATTAACTGCAATCACGCCATTATGCAAGGAATCAATAATGTCTAATAAAGCTACCTGCTCAAAGAGTTCTGACAAAGTAAGAATGCTTTTTGTACTCATATTAATTCCTTCTTCTCAATCATTTGAATTAGTTCCTATGCTTAAGCTAGTAAAACTTAGCCATTCTTCCAGACTTGCCTTCTATAAGTATTATACCTTCCAAACCGATAAAAAAGATATTGGGAAAGCATGGTTTGCGCCATGCTATTGTTGATATTTTTGCCTCGGAAAAGTTTGTTTTGTAACAAAAAAGTACCCACCTTCATAATTTTAAGGTGGGATTTTTTTATAACTTTACTCATTCTCCCATTTATAACTCCTAGCCGAGTGAATCTTCACCCCTGCCGGGAAAGTATCAGATCAGTCCCGTGTGATCAGTCTCATCTAGGCGGAGGCTCTCCAGTTTCTTTTTATCCTTAGCCGCGAAGATTAGAGCAGTGTCGGTCTCTAAAGGAATGAGCTCGGTTGTGTACAGTTTTGACATGGCTAATTGTTCTTTTACCCATCTTCCAGAAAATATCCTGCCATTGTAAGTATTGATAAACATATTTAAATCAAGCATAGCTGCCTTGGCAGAAAAGTGCTCGGGGAAGAAATCATGAATGACTAGGATTCCTCCAGGTTTAAGACAATTTGCAGCTCGGTCAAAGATCAGAGGAATCTCTGCTTCTGAATAGGCGTGGATAATATTTGAGAGTATGACAAGGTCAAACCCTTCCTTAGCTACGGACCAGGGTTCCAAAATATTAGTTGGTAAGTAGGAAACCCGTTTTCCAAACCCCTTCTTATCCATCAATTCCCGAGTATAGTTGAGGACCTCCTGAATATCCACTAAAGTTGCCGATAGAAAAGGAAAATTCTCCAGAAAACCACCGGCAATCGCCCCGGAACCCGTTCCTACATCAAGTATCTCCCCCTGCAGGTCAAGCCCCTCGAAGAAGGGCAGAATTTCTTTCACTTTAGTTCTGGCCACATTATCCATAGCCTTGATATACTTACGGATTCGCAGGGCAAACTGCTCTGGACCCTCTTCTTCAACTGGATAATTCACTCTGCCGCCGGCCTTAAGACACTCGGCAAGGTCCTGCCAGCCTAGCCTAAGACCTTTGCGCCAGAGGATCGAATCTCCTTGGTAATTACTCTTACCTGGGACAAGAAAGTCGCTGGCAAGTTTAGTATTATAATAACGTTCACCATCACAAACCACCAGGTTAATGGCGCAAAGGGCCTGGAGGAAACGCCCCAGACCTGAAACAGGCATATCTAGTACTCCGGCGATTTCTTCAGTCATCATACCTTCAGTCTCCAGCAAAGTAAAGACTTCCAGTTCAACGGCCGTAAACAATGCCTCGGAGAACCAGTACCCTGTTGCCAAGTCTTCCAAATACTGAGGGCCAAGATCGGCCCTCAATTTTCTTCACCTAAACGCTTCTGCAACGTTTCGCCCTTCGCCTCAATATCCTTCATTATCTGAGTTCGATAGTCTTTAACCTTAATTTGGCTCATTTGCCTCACCCTCCTTGAATACTGTTAACATGTTCCTCCGGTTTTTCCTAGGTGTTCTCCAACTAATTTCATGGCACAGAAGCCGCCACACATTGAACAGGCCTCAGCCCCTTCCTCGTTACGCTCTCCTCGGATCCGGCGAGCTGTTGGAGGATCAATTGAGAGTTCAATTTGTTTTTCCCAATCTAAGGCTTTACGAGCATGAGACATGGCTAAGTCCCATTCCCGTGCACCCTTAACTCCAGTAACTAGATCTGCAGCATGCGTGGCAATGCGCGTAGCAATTACCCCTGCATGTACATCTTCAGCGGTTGGTAAGCGTAGATGTTCAGCAGGTGTAACATAGCAAATGAAGTCTGCACCTGATATTGCAGCAGTTGTTGCCCCGATGGCTCCTGTGATATGGTCATAGCCCGGCGCAATATCCGTGACCAAATTACCAAGTATATAGTATGGTACGTGATGACAAAGTTGTTTTTGGAGCAGGATCGTTGCTGGGATTTGGTCCAATGGCACGTGACCCGGCCCCTCTACCATGACTTGTACACCAGCATCCAGAGCTCGTTGTACCAATTCTCCCGCCACAATCAAGCCTTGGACTTGGGCGCGGTCCAGAGAATCTTCGATACAACCGGGGCGGATTGCATCACCTATACTAAGCGTTACATCATATTTTTTACAAATTTCAAGCACACGATCAAATTGAGCATAGAGAGGATTCTCTTGCTGGTGGTGAAACATCCAGCCTGTTAAAAAGGCCCCTCCACGACTCACAATATCTGTAATTCGTCCTTGATTTTTTAATCTTTTAATAATAGACATATTTAAAGCAGAATGAATAGCCATAAAATCAATGCCACGCTTCGCCTGACGTTCAATCATTTCGAACATATCCTCAGCCGTCATATCTACAACACTTCCGTGCTTAGCAATACTTTCCATTCCCGTTTGATAGGTTGGTACAGAACCGACAGGCAATGTGAAGGTATCGAGTACTTGACGGTGGAAGGCATCGACATCTCCGCCAATACTTAATTCCATAATGGCATCCGCACCCGCCGCAACGGCAACCTTTATTTTATGAAGCTCATCCGAGAAGTCCACACAGTCCGGTGACGTCCCGACGTTAGCATTTACTTTGGTGCGAAGTCCTTCCCCTACTGCGATCGCAACCGAGTTCTTGCGTTGATTGTTCTTTAAGATCACGACCCGACCTAGAGCTACCTTCTCACTTAACTCATCTGCGGTAAGTCCTTCTACTTTTGCTAATCTTTCTACCTCAGGTGTAATAATTCCTTGTCTTGCTTTAATAAGTTGTGTCAATTTAATCTCTCCATTCAAATTTTATATTTTTATCTTACTTCATAATGTAGTTACTTCAGGTGGGGTTTAAACTCCACACTGAAGTAACTGAACATATCCTGGGACAAATGTCCGATCTGCGATGTGCAATTTTCGAACCTCGAACCTCGCTCTAGCACTCCCACGGCAGTTCTTGAAAAAACTCGCCAGCCACAGCCATGGCGCAACCATTTGTACATTTACTGCAGAAAGGTTTTTCGCTTGAGTGAAAATCTGTAAGCCTTTCCTTATCTAAGGCTAATGCTTTCTGGACCTCTAGATTCTGCTCCCTTCGTGCTTGACTCATTTGAAGGTCCCAATTTTCAGCTCCTGGGTACCCTTTAGCTAGATCAGCTACATGAGCAGCAATACGTGAAGCCACCACTCCTCGATAGACATCCTTCGCATCGGGATAGCCTATATGTTCGGCGGGTGTGACATAGCAGAGAATATCTGCCCCGGCAGCACCAGCCAGGGCTCCCCCTATAGCAGCCGTAATTTCGTCATACCCTGGGGCTACATCCGTCGATACCGGACCGAAGACAAAATACGGAGCACCTTCACATACTTGTTTTTCTAATTTAACGGTTGTAGCAATTTGATTTGGCGGTGTGTGACCGGGTCCCTTAATCATGATTTGAACCCCTGCTTGTCTACTACGTTTGACTAACTCACCCAAGACAACGAGTTCTTCAGCTTGTGAACGACATAATGAATCGGCTCCTGCACCCGGTCGCATAGCATCTGCTAAACTTAAGGTAACTTCATACTTTTTGGCAATTTCCAGGATGCGGTCAAACATCGTATACAAAAAGTTTTCCTTGTTATGATAAAGCATCCAGCCCATCAGTAAG
>LOEW01000150.1 GCA_001516045.1 Desulfosporosinus sp. BRH_c37 | reverse complement strand
TGGACAAGCACAGCATAGTATGTACCAGACAGCCGTAAGCTGTCCAATAAAGAGAAAGGAGACGATTGGAATGGCCGTTGTTTCAGCACCATCCGGCGCGGCTCTGGTATTGGTTTATCAGACCGGACTCAGCCCCGCCGGCGCTCCGATAACCAGCCAGCGAACCCTTAACAGTATTGTCTACAATGCCTCGGATCAAGCTGTCTATGACGCGGCTTACGCCATCTTCAGCCTCTCGGAATACACCCTGCTCGACGTTTACTTCAGAAGAACGGATGAATTAACAAACGAGGAGTAAACCAGAGGGTAATTTCAGGCCTAAAGGAGGTGATTAAATTGGCTGTGACCACCAACAGAACAGCAAGATTAACCTTCACAACCACCGGAGGGAACACGTTTTCCCTAACGGTTCCGCAACCGCGGCAGGATATTCAGCTGGCCGAAGCCATGGACGTCATGAACTTGCTTATCACCGGCGGGATATTCCTCACCACAAACGGCACCCTTACAGGGGTAAAGGATATAAAGGTCATCGAAACAACCACCGATGACCTTTATGATCCTCCGCAAGGGTAAGCGGGCAGTGCCGGCATAAAAAATATAGAGCGGGGGCGGGCTGCAGGCAATCAGGAGTTGCGGCGGCCTCGCCCCCCTCTCATCTTTTGCCTGATTACCGGTAATAATATTGTATGAATCTTAGCTCTGAACAGTTCGGTCATAAAAATTTCAATCAAGCGCTCCATAATCCTTTTTTGACCAGTACCCTTTCTAAAATTACATCCATAATCTCTTTCGTACCTGGCTTGCATACTACATGTAAAGGCTGGACCTGCCTGAATTGATCGTGATCATCGGCCGATGTCACAAACACGATGCTGCATACTGACATGGAAGCGGATTGCCGAATTTGTTTGGCGGTTTCGAGACCGGTCAGCTTTTTCATGCTATTGTCAAGAAACAGGAGGTCAAAAATCATACCGCGCTGATTAACTTCTTCGAGAAGTTCTTCACCACTGCCAAATTGGTGAATATCAAACAAAAGGTCCTTTTCTTCTTCATATAAATGAATGAACGCCTCTAATAACTGGCGAGGCAACGGCCTGTCATCGCAAATGCCGATAGTTAGCAAAATGCATCTCCTCCAAAAGCCAATTTAGATACAACTAAAAAGGTAGGGGTAATTACTGAAGAGTGGTCGATCATAACGGATGTTTCCGTTGGTATTTTGTTTTTGTGCTGACACATAATCTGCCTGGCTGAGATCTGCATCATAATTTTGTCTGGTTAAATAGAACACATTGATAATTATATCGTATTAAAACAAACATGTCTATCCAAATTGACGATCTAATTAGACATAATTACCTTATGTACGGGATATAATCAGATGCAGGCGGTGATAAAGCATGAGCAACGATTTTTTCGGCAGGCGACTTACTCAGTTAAGAATGGCGAAAGGCGTATCGGCAAGGGATATGAGTTTATCCCTCGGTCAAAGCGCTGGATATATTAACACTATAGAAAATCGGAAGGGCTTGCCGTCCATGACGATGTTCTTCTACATCTGCGAATATTTTGGTATCTCCCCCAAAGAATTTTTTGATGACGGAAATCTTCACCCAACGCTGCAGCGCGAATTGATTGAAGATTTGCAGGCGTTGGATGGAGAACAGCTTACCAATATTCAAGCTATTGTTAAAGGACTTAAAAAAGCCAAAGAGACAAAATAGCGGGCTGGCGATAAAAACTGTCAGCCTGTTTTCACAGTCAGCATAGCTCATTGGCTATGCTTTTTACTGTTTTGATGTATCTGACAATAAGGGAGACTTCACCTTAGAATACGTCAGAACATTTCCTCTTAAGGAGCCTTTTCCAGCAAAGGGGTCCTTTGTTTTTTTAGAATTAATTTCCACATGCTTTGATTATTTTAGAAGGAAAGCAGCGAAATTTCACGAATATCAAATTGAAGAGTAACCTGATTATTCATTCCCAGATCGACAGATCCTGGCCGTGGAAGCTGGAAGCCCTAATCAGCAATAAACTGTTAGGCAAGAAGATTTGGTAAAGGAGTAGGAGTAGGAGTAGGAGTATGTCTAAAATGCGAATATTAGTGTAACAGTAATATCTGCTTCTACGACAACGATGTATATAAGAATTCTTGTAGAAGTACGACTAAAGTTATAATTAGAAATCAAAAAAGCAATTAGTGGTGGAATAAAATTCGTAAGAAAACGATTATTTCCCATCTGTATGGAATGTCATGAATTAGTATGATTGCTAGAAAAAGGAGAATATAATGTCTGATTTAATTGGTTCTGGTCGTTTAGCAAGTGCATTATTTGGATCGTTATTAAACTTATTTAATTTAAATGCAACAAATAATAAAGCATATTTTGAGAAAGTTATTGAACCTGGATACGTTTGTCTGAAGGAATTGCATTCTAATTATATTAATCGGTTAATTCTCTATAAAGAGAAAGCAATGCAGTTTTATCACGACGTTTTAGGGTTAGAAGTTGTTGCTGATTTTGGGGCAAATGTTACTTTGACAGGCGGTATTGCATTATCCGTTCTTTGAGCATTCGTGGGGCCAGCGAGTAGTTCGTTTCTATGATTTGGATAAGCACATTATTGAAGTAGGCGAAAACATTATTATGGTTGTTAAGAGATTTATAAACGCTGGACTTTCGATTGAAGAAACGGCCACTCGTATGGATGTACCAGTTGTATATGTGATCGCTGAAGCCGTGATCCCGAAAGGAATGCCTACCGGCGTAGGATAGTTCGAGTCATGACCAGCGGTAACAAGAAGGCTAATTCGTGCGAAGACAGTGCTGCAAGAAGGTTTAACCCGTGCGAAGACAGTGTCTTCGTCGTGGGCACCAGGCAAGTTTTCTTTATTTAGAGTGATACTAACTTACTTTGTATTAAATATATTAAAAGGAAGATTCCGACAGCAAGGACAGATATGGTTAGAAGTAGGTTAAGTTTCGACGAGTGTTGATAGGTGTCCTCGTCGATTTGCTTTTCCACCTTCTTATAACCGATAAAGGCAAGCACATTCATTAAGGCCCCGAGACCCACAAGGAAAATTCCTGCGATGGCCGAATACCCATGTGAGGGAGGCAACACATTTATAATGTTGGAATTACCTAAGAGATAGGACATTTGTTTTATGAATAGTGCAAACCTCTCAACAACAAATCCAAATGCCATTACTCCTATGCTTGTTCTTATCCAGGCCAGAAAGGTCCTTTCATTGGCCATATGAACACGGCGGTTACGGACTACTATAGTTTTCTTTTTTTCAAGGATCTTTAACATACCGCTACTCCTTTAGTATTGGGTTTTTTATAAGCAGAATGTCTTCCTTTTGCGGGAATTGACATCTATCGCAGTTATTATAACCAAAACACATGAAACTTGATGGTCAGTCTCTTGATATCCGTCCGACACCTTTTCTTGCCCCTTGGCCGTCCCTGTGATAAGATGATCCGAAGGAAAAATGTGGAATTTCAAGCTGGGGGCGATGTCATGTCACTAGGTAATGGTAAAAGAACGGCTAATAGAGAAAAACGAAGAGAACTGAGAGAACAACTTACTCCTGAAATAGAGGTTATAAAAGACAAAAAATTAATTAAAGAAGAGGTAAATCGACGACTTGTCTCTGGATTACAAACGCTATCTTTAGAATATGATTCTCTTTTTAATGATCAGAAGGCAAGCTTAAACAAGGACTCCGATTTATTAAGCCTGCTTTTTCATAGAATGTTTTTTTATAGATTGAATGAGAAACTCTCAGGATTAACATGCGACCATACCCTCCGCTTGACCGACCAAATTCTTACTCAGATGCAGTTCAGTCGAGGGAAGATGAATGAAATATTAGAGATATTTAAAAAAAATGGCGGGAATTGTGATTGTGAGATTATTTATAATGTCGAAAGTCAATTAATAGGTAAATAAACCACCGGAGACTATCGTGTTCGATACGTTCCATTGCTATTAGCTAGTCGTTAAGGCTAAAATTTAAGGGCTATCCCGCAATGGATAGCCCAGTTTTCAGTGCTTAAGTGAGTAGACCTTTGTACTGATAAGGAGGAGTGAACTCGTTCAACTAATGTTGAACATCGAGACGTTGGTGGGGATTCTACCTCTTTCGCTGCCAAGTGTTCATTTTAACATATTAATTTGAGTGAGCACCAGAATATGGTATAGTTTATAGTGATCATGGGCTATCTCCGCGTAAAATATTTTATAGCAACTGGTCGTTTGGTGGCGGAGTAATGGCATTATAGATACAAGAAACTAGAGATATTGGAGAGAGTAATGTCAAAGAAAAAATCGCGTAGTAGCTGCTCTTAAAGCTACCTTTCTTCAGAAAGGGGTAATGCCATATGTCAAAACTCAACAATCCTTTAGAACTTTACAAGTTACTCCCAAAATCAAATTGCAAACTGTGTGGGGTGGCAACATGTCTTGCGTTTGCTGCTGAGGTAATCAAGGGACAAAAACGACTCGATGAATGCCCTCACCTTGAGAGCCAAATCATTGAGGAATTTGATGGAAAAATTATCAGACAAGCGACTCCTGAAGAGCAACTGAAGCTGATACTCGTGCCGTTGAAAAAAGAAATTGCTACAATGGATCTTTCTGCATCAGTGAAACGATTGGGGGCTACACTTTCTGGCGATAAGTTGATAATTAAGTGTCTTGGAAAGGACTTCACGGTCGACTCCAAGGGGAATATTATATCTGACTGTCATATCAATGAATGGGTGACGGTACCATTACTTAACTATATTATTTCCAGTGCAGGAAATGATCCTTCTGGAAAATGGGTTCCGTTCAGGGAACTTAGTAATGAGACGATATGGAATTCATATTTTGAACACAAGTTTGAAAAACCTTTAAAACAACTTACAGATGTCTATCCAGATCTTATTGAGGACATAATTTTTATTTTTAGCGGAAAGCCAGTGGAAAATAGATTCTCCTATGATATTTCGCTTGTATTGAAACCTCTACCTAAGGTTCCCATGCTCATTTGTTACACCAAACCACAAGAGGATCTAGAATCAAAGCTCAATGTTTTTTTTGATACGACAGCTGAAGATAATCTCAACATTGATTCAATCTATAGGCTTTGCGTTGGGCTCTTGATGATGTTTCAAAAGATCACTTCTAAGCACATTAAGGCATGAAGTGCTATAGGAACATGATGACCCTGCAATGTGTGGGCTACTGTCTACTTATACTTTTTGACATTATTTTAAACAACAGAAAAATATTCCTGGTTATTGAAGAACCAGAAGCCCATATTTTCCCTGAAACCCAAAAGCAAATAATGGAACTTATTGCTCTTGCTATTAATGTAACTGATAGTAAAATTCTTATTACAACTCACAGTCCGTACATTTTAACCTCAACTAATCTTTTGATTCATTCTGCTAGTGTTGAGAACAAAATTAAGGATGAAGAGACGGTTATAAATAAGGAGATGCGATTAAGCTGAGAGAAGCCGTTCTCCCTGTACCATGAAAGCTTAAAAAGCGCATTTGTGTCAATAAACGCCAAGAGCACCACAATCCACTGCGTCATTCCAAGCCCCCGTAGGACCCAAGCCAGAGGAAGTTTCTTAGCTTAGAGAGCACGAAGAGAGGAATCGCGTCAATGAGCGCAGGCGATAAGGCGTTAAGAAACGCATTGGTTTACATGCAGAACAACCCAGAGGTTTGCGTTTTAGCCTTAGCGACAAGCGAATAGCGATGGAATGTGTGCGAACGTGCTAAGACACTTCCTCCTGAACGGGCTAAGAAACTTCCTCCCTAGAAGGATTTTACCTTAAAAGGGTCGAATTTACTCAAAGAGAGGTGAAACAAGTGGAACCTATTTTTGCTTTAGATATTGGAACCCGTATGGTCATGGGACTTGTGATGATAAAAAACAAAGAACAAGGGTATGAAATTTTGGCTAGCGCCCGAACAGAACATCGGCAGCGCGCCATGTATGATGGACAGGTTCATGATGTTGAAGAAGTTGCCAGAGCGGTTATAATGGTTAAAGAACAGATAGAAAAGAATTTAGGGGTACCCTTAAAACAGGTTGCCGTGGCGGCAGCTGGTCGTGCACTCCGAACCGAAGTGGCTGTTGCGGAACATAGGGAACTACTTCCGGTACGGTGGGAACGGGAAGATGTATTAGCCTTAGAGATGGAAGCGGTCCATCAAGCGCTTCGTCAGCTGAAATCGTCAACAGACGATGATTCGCAAAGCTATCACTGTGTAGGATATAACCCTATAGCAAGGTGGAATGAGGGAGAGGAAATCTCCAGTTTGATTGGGCAACGAGGGAAGGTAGCTAAGGTTTCCGTTATTGCGACCTTCTTACCTCGGACTGTCGTTGATGGCTTAGTGGCCGTATTGGGCCGAGTAGGTCTTGAAATGACCAGTCTGACGCTGGAACCGATAGCTGCAGGCCAGGCTGCTATTCCGACGAATATGAGGCGACTTAATCTGGCTTTAGTCGATATTGGGGCAGGAACTGCGGATATTGCTTTGACACGGAATGGATCTTTTTTTGCCTATGGGATGGTCCCAATGGCTGGAGATGCAGTCACTGAGGAGATTTGTGCTCATTATTTACTTGATTTCAAAGTCGGAGAAAAAGTAAAACGCGATGTAAATACAAAAAAAGAACTGAATTTCAAGGACTTTCTCGGGGCTAAAGTCGTTGCCAAAAAAGATGAAGTTATAAAGGTCATTCAATCTGTAGTCAAGATGTTAGCGGAGAATATTTCAAGAGAGATTCTGAAGCTCAACAATGACGTTCCTCAAGCTGTTATTCTTATTGGCGGAGGAAGTTTAACCCCCATGCTTTCCGAACTGATAGCTGAGACCCTGGGAATTCCTCAGAATAGAGTAGGTATTCAAGTTAGAGAGCGGTTAGGGGAGATTTTTGGAGAGAAAAGCATAAAGGGACCGGAAAGTATTACCCCGATCGGGATTGGAATTGCCGCTCTAGAAGGTAATGGATTGCAGTATTACACTGTGACGGTGAATAATACGCGTGTTTCGATCTTTGAATTACAATTAGCGACGGTTGCAGAGGCTTTACTAGCTGCTGGGGTCCAGCCACGTTCTTTTTTTGGTAAGCCGGGAGCGGCCTTAACATTCGAATTAAATCGTGAAATGCGGGTCATTAAGGGGACTATGGGAAGTGCGGCAGAATTATCGGTCAACGGCAAACCCAGTAAATTAGATCAAGTACTTAAAGTTGGGGATGACATTGTCTTCGTCGCCGGAGAACCGGGTGAAGACGCTCAGGTGTGTTTCAAAGATGTATTACCAACCTTAGAGGCAAAATGGATTATCTGGAATGGAAAACGAGAAGTTTATTCCCCTCAAGTTTTTGTCAATCATCAATTGGCTTGTGAGACAGATCAAATTCTTGACGGTTATAAAATAACGTACCTCCCGAATGATAACTTGAAAAATCTTTGCCGACAAATGGGCTATGAGCTGCAAAAAAATGAAGAGATTCAATTCAGTATCAATGGGGAAATAAAGACCGTTGACTTAACCCATGAGCTATTAGTCAATGGTTGTGAGGTAGACGGTAGCCATATTATCCATGAAGGGGATTCAATAGAGGTTCGCACAAGTCAGATCACAGTCGGTGAGCTGAGGCTTGAGCCAAAGCCTATTATTTTCACTGTCAATGGGGTTCAAGTTGAATACCCTCCTCAGGAAACGCTTATTTCGTTTCATGGACGTCCGGTATCGAAAGACCAGCCCCTAATAGATGGAATGGAGCTAAGGGTAGAGGGATATAAGAAAATGCCAATTCTTTCAGATCTTTTGCCTTATGTCGAGTTTCCGGCGGAGTTTCAACCAGGGGCTTCATTAAAACTAAGCGTCAATGGTAAACCTGCAGAATTTACAACGGTTTTACATCCGGGTGATCGTATGTCTGTGACTTGGAATAAAAACACTTGACAATCAAGCTGAAGGCCATAAAATAGTAATGGAGGTGTAGAAAAATGTTAGAAGGATTAATGGTCCTAATTGCAATTGCTTTTTTAGTTGTTACATTGATTTCGGATGCGGGATCAGCTAAGAAGAAACATTCCAAATATTTTCAAACAGTTCAGAAGCCAACCAAGAAAACAGTACGTGAGGTTGCGATACCTGATCTTAGTAAACACGATGGATTTTTTGCAAAACTTAATAAGTTATAGTATAACAGATCCGATGATTGACATCGGATCTGTTATTATGTTCTAGGGTATAAACGGGTATATTAATTATTAAATACCAGTTACGTTGGGGATGAGCACTTGAGACACTTTCTCTTTCAAGATATAATAAAATTACGAAGATGACGAATATCCAGAAACTGGATAGAAATTTGGAGACTTGGTCTCTTTTTAGTGAAGGAGGAAATAATGCATCAGTACTGGTTCTTTATCGGAAGTTTTCCTATTCGTGCCTACGGAACACTATTCGCGTTGGCCTTCATTCTAGGAATAGGCATTACACTGTATTTTGCCAAAGTTGAAGGGCGATCGGAATATTTGGAACCAATAATGGATTTAGCGCCCATTTTGCTTATTTCAGGTTTGTTAGGTGCTCGTGTCTGGCAGGTGTTCTTTTTTGATTGGGCATTTTATCGCCAGAATCCAGGAGAAATTATTGCCATCTGGCATGGTGGGCTTTCGATTCAAGGAGGTGTGGTCGGAGCTTTATTAGTTGGCGGAATTTACGTAATGATCAAGAAATTACCTTTCTGGGAATTAGCAGATTTAGCGGCCCCAGGGCTGATACTAGCCCAGGCGATCGGACGGGATGCAAATCTTATGAATGGCGACGCATTTGGAGGACCGACAGGAGGAGATTATGGAATTCTCTACCCTGTTGGTACAATTGCTCGTGACACATTTGGGAACCAGCCACTGTGGCCTGCGGAAGTGTGGGAAGGGCAAGTTGATGTGATTATTTTTGCTCTTCTTGTAATTTTGAAATTGAAAAAATGGCCATCTGGCATGATTTTTTTAATGTACATGGTATTATACAATCTAGCCAGATTCTTTTTGGAGAGTCTTCGAGGGGATAGCCCACGGTTTTTATTCCACTGGTCTGCGGCGCAATGGAGTAGTATGGTGGCGGTAGGGATTGCTCTGTTACTCCTGGGCTGGAGAATATGGAAAAATCGGGAACGTGAGGTGGTTTAGTAAAAAAAAAGCATGAGAAATCTATAAGGTTCTCATGCTTTACTATTTATACTTTCTGACTAGTACAAAAAAGTGTCTCGTCAGTCCCCAGAATGAATTGAATAGCTTCCAAATTTTTATTTTGTTTCTCACGCGGAGTTAAGTGATCATGATCAAGAGCCACTGCAAGGTGTTCTAGGATGTCTGCTTCTATGGAGATCTGCAGCCCCTCAGAAGTACCGCTATATTGAAAGTGATAAACATGGCGCTTTTGTTCATTGACTATTAAATTTCCTCGTCCGTATGTTACATGGTTTAACACCTGAAAGGCATCTAGGGCACAAGAATGGGTATAGGCAGTGATCATAAGCTCTGAATTTGCTGTAGGGCGAATTCCCAGTTTGCGCATAGCAATCTGCGCTACTCGATAACCCAAAGATATTTCTGGGCAAGTATGGCCGTGAAAATCAATGACTTGTTCCCAAGGAGTTTTTTCGACACACATAAATCTTTCCCCCTCTAGAAAGAATACTTTGATTACATTGTATAACTGTCGAGTTTAAATTGAAAGTGTTTCGAATATTTAACATAAATACTTTTAGAGGGGGGAGTTTCTAAAATATAATATTAAATAATGATAAGGCTAAACGATTAAACTTTGCTTAGGATTGAGGGAACAACACTCCGATGATTCCGCCAATTCCACCCGAAACTAGTGCTAAGATAGTTTTCTCTCCCAATTTTAGCCAAGATGGTGTATCAGACCAAAGAATTGAAGATAGGATTAGTATCAGAAGGATGACTCCAAGGCCGACACCTAAGCCATAGTATAAACCCCTTGTGCCTGCTTGATAAGCTGTGATGAAGGAAGCTATAAAGATACTTGTGCCAAAGATAATGTTGATCCACAGTTCGGACTCAGAGAGTGATGTATAGGAGAGTAGGACGCCAAATATAAGTGACATTATCATTGCCGAGATGGATGCCAAGAGAATGCCTTTTAGAATTAAGCTAAACTGAAAGGATTTTGACATGATTATCCCTCCTTTGATGATAACTACCTATGCCATAATTTGATGGAGTATGACTAGTGAACGAAATAAAATAAAAGACTTTTGTAATCAAGGAGGAATTGAAATGAAAAAGACAATCCCTGATTTTGAAAAAATGAAACAAGCCGGTGAGAAAATTAGTATGTTAACTGCCTATGATTATCCCTCTGCTCAGTTGGTCGAAAAAGCTGGTATCGATACGATCCTTGTCGGAGATTCTTTGGGCATGGTGGTTCTAGGATATGATTCAACAGTACCGGTAACGATGGAAGAAATGCTTCATCATACCAAAGCGGTCCGCAGGGGAGCCACGAAGACATTCGTAGTTGCCGATATGCCGTTTATGAGTTACGCCTCACTTGATCTTGCCCTAATGAATGCTGGTCGTCTCATCAAAGAAGGGGGCGCAGATGCAGTAAAGCTTGAAGGGGGTATAAATCTTGTTCCCATCGTTCAAGCCCTTACACGAGCCGGAATTCCCGTGGTTGGGCATATTGGACTGACTCCCCAAACGGCTAATCAACTTGGCGGATTTAAAGTACAAGGGCGAGACCTAGAGAGTGCCAAACAGTTAGTTAAAGATGGTCAGGCATTAGAACAAGCGGGTGTCTTTTTAATTGTACTTGAGGCAATACCTAGTCAAGTGGCAGGGCAGATAACCACTGAGCTGACTATACCTTCGATTGGGATTGGTGCAGGACTTGATTGTGATGGTCAAGTTCTAGTGTTTCACGATATATTGGGACTTTTTGAACGATTTAAACCTAAATTTGTCAAACAATATGCTTTACTTGGGCAAGAGGCGGTTCAAGCGATACAGGAATTTCATAAAGAGGTTAAATCAAGTCAATTCCCGGCCGAGGAACATACTTTTGCCTTATCAGACGGGGTTATTCAACAGCTTTATGGGGATAAATGAATTAATTGTTAAATAGAATTATTAAAGTTTAATTAATAATGATTTCCTTATAGCTTTTCTCTTTAACTTTGGTATAATATAATTACTTTTTAATTGAATTAATAATTAATGTGGAAGGATGGTCTTACATTGAGATTAAAGGAAAAAACGCATAGAAAATTTGTCGAATTTTTTGAAAAGATTTCTAAAATGTATCAAGGTAAAGATTTTGAGTTAGCATATTCAGATATTCAACGGGAAACAGGAACAGCAAGTGTTACCTTAAAACGTGCGATTCAGGCCTTGGCAGAAGTTGGAGTGATTGAAGTACATGCTGGACGCAACTCGAGATATGCACGTTTTCGCTACCTTTTGCCTGTTCAGGAGAGTGAAGAAAAGGCTTTAGAAATAGAACTTAACGAAACACGTAATCTTGACGATCTGAGGGAAGAGGAAAATTCTCAACCTACGGGAATACTGGGAGCGATTAATGAAGATGTCTTAGAACTAACGCAGCTGGTCGATCATCTTCGTCGGCGTGTTCGTAATCAAGAAATGGCCATTGCCTTACTTCAAGATCGTTTAGCGGAGATTGAGGACAAAATGCGGAAGCGATAATTTTCCAAGCATTTGCTAGAGATTTTTTTGCACCGTGGTGCTATAATACAAATATACCTGACTTGTGCGTATGGATTATCATGGTTTTGATCCTATATAGTGACAGGGAACTAAATGTTAAGCTATTACAACAGGCCCTTTCTAGGGAAGTTGGAAGGTTTGGACTAGGTGCCCACCTGCGAGAGCGGGGTCAGAAACCTGAAGTCTTACGGCAATTTGGGGAAGGGTAGGGAGTATTCCCTACCCTTATCACGTTGAAGAGGTGTTTTGATGACTCGAATCATACTAACCCGTCATGGTCAGACCTTATGGAACATTGAAGGACGGGTTCAAGGAAGTTCAGATTCTCCGCTGACAGAAAAGGGGATACTTCAGGCCCGTTCCTTAGCAGTTAGACTAAGGGACGAGGGAATTAAACATATTTATTCCAGTGATTCCCTGCGTGCCATAGGTACTGCAGAAGAGATTCGTTGTGAACTTGGGCTTGAAACTTTGCCTACAAATCCTGCTCTGCGCGAGTTTGCCTTTGGCGAATGGGAAGGGCTTATCTGGAAAGACTTGCGAGCAGCCAATCCGGATGTGTTTAGAATTTGGGACACGGAACCACATCTTGTCACCCCACCCGGTGGTGAGAACATGGGCTTTGTAATGGAAAGGGCTTGGAAATTTTTACAGCAAATCATCAACATTCATTCAGAAGAGACGGTATGTCTTGTCACACACGGGATGACCTTAAAGATGATAGTTACTAAAGCACTAGGCTTTGAGGTTCATGAGTGGGCTAAAACACCATGGCAACATAATACGGCTTTGAACATCTTTGAGGTCGTTGGACACCAATGGATACCGAAGCTTGTTGGGGATTGTAAGCACTTAGACGAAGAGTTAAATTAGAATTTTTAATCACTATTTCTGACTGGTACAATAAAGTAAATAGGCGTAAGGGACGAATCAAGCCTGTCCCTTACGCTTATTTTGCATGCCACTAACCCAGATTTGAACTTCGTTACTTAGTACTTTTTCCCCAATCTTGAATAAACATATTGCCCAATTTGGCGGATGCTAAAGGAGAGGGGACAGTAATGGAAAATTCATGGTTGGCGACAAATGAATAGTGTGTCCAGTCTGAACTGTTTAAGAGAAAAGTTGAGTTATCAAAAATGGCTAAGTGCATCCCGAGCTGCTGCGTTTCACTTGGGAAATATCGAATAAGAATTTTATTAGCAGTCAATTTATCAATGGTAACTGATGGTTTAGTAGTCGCTGGTCGCTCTAAAATAAGGCGAACATCTCGCCCTTTCTCGGCAGCATCAATTAGGGCCTGAATTAAGTCATCATCAGTTGTTTCCGAGATTTCTGAGATTTCTATCCAGATGGATTTTGTGCTTGCAGAAATCTGCTCGGTAAGCTGTTGCTTAACATTGGCGTTGGTGGCTAAGACAATCTTATCATCCGGTAGAGGGGAGGTCTTAGGTACATTCAAAGGGAAAGTTGTGGTGAATTCCCAATCCTTGGAGAATATAGTTGCGGCTTTCCAAGCGGATCTTCCGGATAATTTTACGGCGAGGCTATGAGTTAGCATCCCATCGATGGTCCAGGGTGGTCCGTAGATCATGGCTACCTTTTGGTCGACAATTAAGTACTTGGTATGATTTATTTGTCCTTTTTGTGCAGGATAATACTGGATGGATACATTTTGACTCTTTAATTGATCTAGTGTTGCCCGATTAGCCTTTTGCCATTGGTCTAAAAGGATTCGGACATCTACCCCGGAACGAGATTTTGTAAGCAAAAGCTGAATCAGGTTAGGGTCGTCAAACTCAGCTTGCTCAACGTAAATAGACGTTTGTGCAGACTGAATGAGGGCTAACGTTTGATTGTATATTGCATCTTTGTCGATAAAAAGTGCTTCAGCGGGCAGGTCGGAAATCGAGGCAGGTTTAGGAAAAAGTTTCGGAAGTTTAAGTGAACACCCACTTAGAAACAACAAACTGAATAACTGCAGAAAGAGAATAGAAAAAACGAATCTTGGTTTTAACATGATACATACTTCTCCCAAGTTTAAATATTGTTTACATTATACCATATATGTCCATGACGTTTATAGTTTTGAGAGGCATAACTCTTCTAAGTTTTTCATACTAGTCAGAAAGTATAACTTTTAGTAATAGGCTTCTGGAAGGTCCCTTCTAGCCATCCATGGTTACAGGGATACTTTGGGCCATCACGGCGCCTTGCCAATCCACACTGCAGGAGTATGCGTAATGAGTTGCAGTGTGGCGATAAGCTCGTTCCTTCGCCACGAAGTATCATTTTGGGTGTGTGGCTCGGCAATACTCTCCACTGGAGAGTATCGTGCTTATCGTCATGGCGATGCTCTAATCTCGAACACGATAGTCTCAAAGTGAGTTAATACTTTGAAAGGGCATTGATTTATGAAGTTCTTAAAGACTCATGTGATCATATCAATGACTGTTTTATGTCTAATTGCAATTCCATGGCTGGTTTATTCGCAGATTATTTTGACTCCAATACCCAATGATTCTACAGCTGGATTCTCCGCGACGTTGGCTTATGAGCATGTCAAGTATCTTACAGAAAAAATCGGGCCTCGACCTGCTGGAAGCAAGTCGGAGTTGACGGCGGCTCAGTATATCAGTTATGTATTGAATAAAAACGGCTGGAAGGTACGTGAACAGCCTTTTAGTAAAGTTGTCATACGGGAAGCTTCACTCTTACAACAAGAACAACAGGTTGAACTGATCAGTAGCCAAAACATCATCGCCGAGTTACAAGGGACACTACCAGACACAATTATCGGCGGTGCTCATTACGATTCTGCAAATCTAAATGCTCCTGGGGCTATTGATAATGCTTCCGGCGTAGGGGTCTTACTAGAGCTGGCTCGAGTCCTAGGTAAAGAACCTCATCAGGAAACCTATCAACTTATTTTCTTTGGTGCGGAAGAGTATGGGCTGGTTGGTTCCCAATTCTATACGGCTCAAGCTGATTTATCGGCAGTTCGATGGATGCTTAATGTTGACATGGTCGGAACCCCGTTGGAAATAGATGTCGCTGGTAAAAAGTCTGCACCTCCGGAATTAATTAAGCAAGTAGCGGCTCTAGCGCGAGAAAGTGCTATCCCATTTCATCTAAGTCGAGATTTCATCATGATGACCCGTGAAAGTGCTCACGGAGGTGCAAGTGACTTCAGTTCCTTTTTGGATAAGGGCATCCCTGCTCTGGGGTTGGGTATTTTCGGTCGTCCTGCAGGATATTTTCATCGACCGGAAGATCGTTTGGAGCGTGTTTCTCTGGAGGAGATGCAGAAAATTGGCGATTATACCCATCGTTTGCTAACATCGATAAAGTTAGAAAAGCTGGGACCAAAAGAATGGGATGAATTGTATTTACCGTTCCGAATGGGAAAGAGTGTATTTATTCTTACGAGTAATGGAATTCGTCTCATTACCCTTCTTACATTTTTAGTTACGGGCTTGATTTTAATTAAGGTTAACAGACAGAATTCGGATAAGCAGAGATTAAACTGGAAAAAACCTTTAATGATTTTAGGTGTTACGTTATTGCTCAGTGTGATTGTGGTTGGTTTAAGTGGGATTGGAGAAATTTTATGGAATTGGATTAAACAGGTTCAGTTATTGTATCACGCTTATCCAATCTTCTTTGTTGTGGCTCGCATTGGTATTGCCTTAGGATTTTTTATTGTCTTAGCGAGTTGGTTTCCTAAGCTTCCTTTAGTGAGGGATTCACACCTCTATTGGTTTACCGGAGTTATGCTCCTTTTTGCGATTAGCTTAATCATGGCACTCATTCGAATTGACCTTGCCTTTCCTTTTGTATTTTGGCTTCTGTGCATGGATTTACAGTTTTTCTTACCTAGTATTATCATGGTTTTGATTGGCCCCTATTTTATTTATATGATGCATTTTGAACTCTTTAATTCTCAGCAGTGGGTTAGCTATTACGAAGCTTTACACAAGTATTTCCTAATTTTCTTGGGGATTTATAGTTTGCTACTGCTACCCTTTTTCTTAGCTGCCTTACATGTCGCCTTCAAAAACCCACAACTTACAAAAAAACTATTGTATCTTGCTCGAAAGCCTGCACTTATGATGATTGGTGTACTTATTTTAGCTCTAGGGTTAGTCCCAATTTACACAAGAGATTACCCTCAGCAAATCATAGTTCGTGAAGAGTGGTCAGGAAGTAGTGATGGATTGGTTCATATTTTTTCTGATGAACGTCTGCCCCTCAAGCTAGTGAAAGATCTGAATGGACAAGATCTGAAGGTACAAGAAGGAAAGAGCCAATTTGTACCTATTCTTAATGAATTATCCCCGCTAACTGTCGCTGCATCTGTGCTAGAAAAGAATAAAGCTTCTCTGAGAGTCCTCGATATCTCCTTTAATCTTAATTATACTAGAGAACCATATTTGATCCGACTCAAATTGGAAAGCGCTCGTCCTTTTGAAATTCAAACTGTCGATTTATTACCTATGACCAAACTGCCAAAAAAATTAGAACTAAAAGGAGTGCAACAACCCTCTGGAAATTATTCAATCATACTACAGAGAACGCCTCCCCATAAAAAAATGATTCATTTGGCTGTTGAAGCACAGGGTATAATGACATGCACTTTTGAGGCTATGTTTCCTGATCTATCACCACGCCTGCAAATTAAAAATGAGCTTTTGTCAGTCGATTATCAGATCCAGTTTAAGAAGAGTTATGAATTTTAATAACTAACCTTGCATACGTAAAAATTATTAGGGGAAAATATAGAGAGCATGAGGAGAGTGAAATAAATGTATAAAACGATAGCAGTTGAAGCTGGATTGGAAAATGTAACTCGGGCCCTACATGACGCAGGGTTTAAGACGACTCCTCTTGAAGGACAAGCATTAAAGAACGTCCGAGCCGTTGTCGTCAAAGGCGACGGAACTGATGTTTTAGCTCCCGAATGGCCTGTAAAAATGCCAGTTATTAATGCAGCGGGACGAAGTGCTGATGAAATTGTTGATGTTCTTCGGGATCGTCTTTCTTAAGACATTCGACATTTTCAAGAAGAATGTGACTTAAGTTTCCGTCCTTTTTAGGACGGCCTTTTTTTATCACTAAGAAGGACTGGATTCCATATAATGGATTGAAATCTATATCTCATGTTAGGAAGGAGTTGTTCTTATGTTCTTCGGCATTATTCCCTTTGCCTTAGGTTTTGGATTAGGCACTTTAGCCGCACCACGATATGTTCCTTATTCCCAATATCCTTATTCCCCATATCCGTATCCTTACCGGGTATGGTATTAATTCAGTAGGAACAATTTAGGAATTGCCCTTACAGCTTGAAGAAAAGGAAGCAAAGCTTCCTTTTCTACGGCTTTCACGGTATATTTTGAAGAATGTCTAACTTAAATTATAATTAGACTGGAAAGCGAGGAAGAATTAATGACCATTTCAAAGGCGTTTCTCAAACAAAACCGCAAAAAGAGGCTGGAGCAAGGGCATCCTTGGGTGTATCCTGGTGAAATTGAAAAGATAGAGGGGGATCCCCAGGGTGGAGATATTATACATATAGTTAATCATGCTGGGCATTTTTTAGCTCAAGGATTTTATAACCCTCTATCCCGACTTATCGTACGCGTAGTGACCTATTCAGAAGTTGAAGTCGATGAACCCCTTTTTTATGATAAAATCGAGCAAGCCTGGAAACGTCGCCAGTGGTTATTACCGGCAGCCACTTCATGTCGAGTTGTCCATGGTGAAGCAGATTTTTTACCAGGACTTATTATTGATAAATATGAAGATGTGGTGGTTGTACAAATTCTCTCTCTGGGGATGGAAGTGCGGCGCTTATGGATTTTTAATTCTATAATGAAAATTTTTAACCCGCGTGGAATCTATGAACGAAGCGATGTTCCGGTACGAAAGCTTGAAGGACTTGAAGAAAAAGAAGGCTTTGTAGAACAACCCTTTGATACCCTTGTAACAGTACGTGAAAATGGAATTAGTATCTTAGTAGATGTTGCGGAGGGACAGAAAACAGGGTATTTTTTCGATCAACGGGAAAATAGAGCCGCACTGAAGCCGTTGATGACAGGGTGGGGTACTCACCATGGAATTATAGTGGATGAAAGTGGACAACCCAGGAATGCGTCAGGCAAAGAAGTAAAGAACCCCTTTTGGGACGGTGCGGAAGTGCTGGATTGTTTTTCTCACACAGGTTCTTTTATGTTGCACGCCTGTCTTTATGGAGCCAAGAAAGTTACATGTTTAGACATTTCAGAGAAGGCGATTGAGATGGCCAAAGCGAATGCTTTACGAAATGGTTTTCTGCATAGAACAGAATTTGTGGCTGCCAATGCATTTGATTTCTTGAGAGAACAAATAAAAGAGAAAAAAGCCTGGGATGTTGTCATTCTCGATCCTCCAGCCTTTGCTAAAAATCGTCAATCCCTTGAAGGGGCAATACGGGGGTATAAAGAGATAAATTTACAGGGCATGAAGTTGGTTCGTAATGGTGGGATTTTAGTAACAGCATCGTGCTCATATCACCTGAGTGCTTCTCGTTTCTTGAGTATGCTCCAAGAAGCAGCTACGGATGCGCATAAGGTATTACGGCTGATTGAATTCCGGCGTGCGGGTATCGACCATCCTGTGCTACTGGGAAGTGAAGAAACAGACTATTTAAAGTTTGCCATATATGAAGTATTTGATCGGTAATTCTCAATTAGCTCTTTGCAAATGACGTTCTTTGTCATATAATAGGTAATATATGGGGGAGGGGCTAGGATGCAGGAAATGAAAACATTCGAAAGTATTTGCAATCTATTGCGTAATCATGCCTATAAGGTAACTCCCCAGCGTCAGACGATATTACAAACATTTCTTGAACATGTAGATCGTCATTTGAGTGCTGAAGAAGTTTATATGCTGGTTAAACACCAAAACCCTGAAATTGGCCTAGCTACAGTTTACCGAACTCTGGACATATTGGCAGAAATAGGAGTGTTACTTAAAAATGATTTCGGTGATGGTCGGAGTAGGTACGAATTTAGCAGAAAGGACGAACATCATCACCACCATCACCTAATCTGTTTACGTTGTGGAAATGTCTCGGAGTTTGATGATGATTTATTAGAGTCTTTGGAAGCAGTGATTATCAAACGAAATCGATTTAAAATTATGGATCATGATTTGAAATTTTATGGATATTGCCATGAATGTGAAGAGGCGCTTTAAAGTAGGCCTCTTTTTTTATACTAAGATATTATTTCTTGAATTGTGTACAATTATAAAGAACCAGAAGTGGTATTGCGGGAAGCTGACGAGTGGAGACTAGATAACGGTGGATATTTGCGAATTATCAAATATTTATCAGGCATTTGACGGTAGATTATTGGTATGAATAGAAGGGTTTGTCTAAGAGGAAGGAGAAGACATATATGGTAAAATAAGTAAAAAAGGGGCGAAGGCTATGAATTTACCTCTGGCCTCGAATGTTAAACAAAAAAGGCCATCTCTCAAAAGTTCATATTTGTGGAATTCTCTCCTAGCCAAATGGCATCATCGCTTTGGAAAGACGGATGAAGCTATCTTAATATGGGTGGATTTATTAAATCGGGATTCGTCTAAGTTCCGTTTTAAAGTGGTGAAATGTTTGATCGAAGCCCAAGCTTTTCAAGAGGCAAGAGATTATTTGGAAATTCAGGAAAGTAAGCAGCATGATCAATTACCAGAGATAAATTATCTTCTTGCGCGGTGTTATGTCGGTCAAGCACTTATTCCCCAGGCCAAGAAGAAAATTGAACAAGCAATCCAGGTAAGGCCACAGAATTCGATTTATTGGGACTTACTAGCTGACTGTTTTCTAGAACTCGGGGATTGGCGTGAGGCGATTAAAGCACTGGATAATTCATTACGAGCGGCACCCAAACATGCAGAAACAAATTATCGTCTCGGGATTATTTACGCTTTTCATGATCAAGATCTGGAAGCCTTAAGGTGTTTTCAGGGATGTTGCCAACTTGAACCACACGAATCCTTATATTGGGAAATGAAGGCTGAGATGCATTTGCGGTTGGAACAGTTGACTGATGCTTGTAATAGTTTTAAAAATGCGCTTCGTTATGGAGGAACCCCAGATTTAGCGGCTAGATTAGCGTACTGTTATATCCAAGACAATCAGATCAAAAAAGGAATTAAGTATTATAAACTCACTCTAAAGTATGAATCTGATCATTATGATTCATTAAGCAACCTTGCTGCAGTCTATCAAAACCTGGGCCGTTCTCAGGACGCTATAAATTTGTTGGAACGCGCTAAAAAGATTTATCCAAAGGATCCAATATTACTTAATAACTATGCCTTTACGTTGGTTCATCAGGGTCGAACTAGAAAAGCAGCGGAGTATTATCGTGAAGCTTTAGAGTTGACACCCAATCATCCACTCATTCTATATAATTTGTGTGTTTGCTTAACTCGCAAAGGAAATTGGCAGGAAGGTATTGTTTTACTGAACTTGCTTATCGAAATAGACCCTAACCATTCAGCAGGATGGGCTTTGCTGGGCAATATTTATGATCAAATCGATCAATTTGATACAGCTATAGACTGTTTTAATAGGGCGCTGAAGCTAGCATGATGGAGAAGGGAGAAGCCCTTCTCTTTTTTTTTATCCAAATCGTAAGACTCCCACTTCTACAAGTGGGAGTGGTACACCTTATTCTGCTTCGGTGACGATAGTCTCCAGTGGAGAGTATCGCCGAGCCGCCTTCCCAATAGAAACACTTGGCGGCGAAGGAGGTAGAGTCCATCCTACGGCGCAAAAGTATTCGTCTGTGGATCTGCGTCTTCGGCGTAAGTCTCCACTGGAGACTTACGTCACCGAAGACTCGATGTTCAACTTTAGTTGAACGAGTTCACTATTTAATTTTGAAAAGGAAGTATTGATATTTCATTTTTCTTTTGTAAATAATAATGTTAAAATAGAATGTAATATGTCAAATAAGGAGCGAATAATGTTTCAGGTATGTGTTCAGGCGCATTTCGATGCTGCTCATTTTATCCGTAACTATGATGGTAATTGTGCTAAATTGCATGGCCACCGTTGGAATGTTGTAGTTTGTATCGAAGGAAGAGAATTAGATCATTTGGGGATGTTGATAGATTTTGGAGAAATAAAGCAAAGTATTCGGAAAAAGTTAAAATTACTGGATCATAGTTTATTAAATGACTTGCCTTCATTCGGATTAGAAGGGGTTAATCCAACGGCTGAGAACCTGGCGCTATTAATATTTACGGAACTAAAGCGGGATTTAGTCCTTACGGAAAAGCGCTTAGCGTGGGTTCAGGTTAATGAATCTCCAGATGCATGGGCCATTTTTAAGGAGGGCTGATAATGGTCATGAAATATTTTGTACTCCACAAACCACTGAACTATGATGGTACACAACTTCAATCCTTGTTTGCCTATAAAAACTTTGGCCTTATGGGGGATAGCATGAGCATCTTCCGCGGCACATGCCAAGTTGGAGAAAATGAAATGGTAGATATGGAGGATGTCTTAGCTGAGGACTGGATTTATAGCGAGGACATGCTACATTTTATTGTGGAACATTTTGAAATGGATTTAGAAAAGACTATCATTCGACAACGATTACTCATCGCTACGATTAAAGAAGAACTTGAGAAGCTTGGGGTTACAACCCTGAGCCGGCGTGGAGATGATCTATATGAAGAGGATAAAAAACTCTCCGTAAGTATCAGTACTCTTTCCCCAGTATCCACTCTGATTCATTGTGGGCTGAATGTGTCGAATAAGAACACCCCGATTCCTACCATTGGCTTGGCCAACCTAAATATTCTGGACGTTTTAGCGTTTGGAGAGAGTGTTGCTAAGCATTATTGTGATGAGGTAGCGTCTATTCGTCTTGCCCGGTGTAAAGTTCGAGGAGTTAAGTAATGCTTGATTTGCCTGTCACAGAAATATTCTCGTCTATCCAAGGAGAAGGTCCTTATGTCGGGGTCCGACAAATTTTCCTTCGTCTGCCAAAGTGTAACTTATCGTGTCCCTATTGTGATACGGAAATTAAGGTGTCAGAACAGTTTCGGGTTGAGCTGGTACCGGGGACACGGATTTTTAGTATGCTTAAAAACCCCATACCCTTAGATGAGTTGCTTGACCTCCTACAGACTTATGATTTTTCCAAACATCACTCGCTAAGTGTCACAGGTGGAGAACCACTTCTTTGGGTAGACGAATTACAGGTTCTTTTACCTCTTTTAAAAGAAAAAGGTATAGATATTTACCTGGAGACTAATGGAACTTTGCCGGTTGAACTTCTTCAAATATTACCGATGGTTGATATAATTAGCATGGACCTTAAGTTACCGTTCGATAGTCGGACTTTTTGGGATGTTCATGAAGCCTTTTTGCGCTACAGCACACAAAAAGAAATATTCGTAAAAATTGTTGTTAATCAAGCTACCACTTGGAAAGATCTTCAAAATGCCCGTGATTTAATTGCTAGAGTCGACCCAGCGATTCTAACAATTTTGCAACCTGTTACTCCAATGCAAGGCATCCAAGCTCCCAGACCTCAACAGCTCTTAGAATGGCAAAGCTTTTTGCTTGAAAGAATCATTAACGTTCGTGTCATTCCTCAAACGCACGTTTTAATAGGACAACTGTAGAAATATGTTACTGGAGGACCAGAGTAAAGGAGAAAATTAGTATGGGGATGGATTTAGAAAAGATTGAGCAAGCAGTTCATATGATTTTGGAGGCTATAGGTGAAGACCCAGACCGTGAAGGATTAAGGGATACCCCAAAACGAGTAGCCAGAATGTATGCCGAAGTTTTTACTGGGTTACATGAAGACCCTAGTCAACATTTGAAAGTACAATTTTCAGAAATACATGAAGAGATGGTAATTGTCAAGGATATACCGGTTTATTCCATGTGCGAACATCATCTTGTACCATTTTATGGCAAGGCGCATGTGGCCTATATTCCGCGTAAAGGAAAAATATCCGGGTTGTCAAAATTTGCACGGGTCGTTGAAGGGTTTGCGCGCAGACCACAGCTGCAGGAACGCTTGACGTCCCAAGTCGCCGATGCCATTATGGGCGAACTTTCTCCACTGGGAGTTTTGGTTGTTATTGAAGCAGAGCATATGTGTATGACTATGCGCGGGGTTAAGAAAGCGGGATCACAAACCTTAACCTCAGCAGTACGGGGGATATTTAAAACTAATCCCCTGACAAGATCAGAAGCTTTTTCGCTGATTCAAAGTCAAAGACGCTAAGAAAGAGGAGATCACGGTGGATGATCAACAAACAAATCCGTCCGATCGACACGGTAAACTAGAACTTATTGCGACACAACGGATCGGCGTGAATGGAGAGCTTTATAAAGTTGTTGATTTTCTCAATAAGAATCTCAAAGATTATAAACTGATGTTTGGTTTAACAAAAAAAGGAGATAAAATGGTTATTTCTGTTTATGAAGTAGAGTGATTGGGGGAAGGTATGCATATTTTATTGACCAATGATGATGGCTATCATGCACCTGGTATCCAAACCTTATATCGCACCCTTAGCTCGCAGACAAAGCATGAGATTAGCATTGCGGCTCCTGAAGGTCAGCGTTCAGCTACAGGCCATTGCATAACTTTATTTCAGCCCTTGTTTCTCACAGAACACAATCTAAACGCACCGCGGAAGGGATATGCCATTAGTGGAACTCCCTCAGATTGTGTAAAGCTAGCAATCCAAGGTGGGCTAGTTCCCAAACCTGATTTAATTATTTCTGGAATTAACCTTGGTTCCAACTTAGGAACAGATATTTTTTATTCAGGTACGGTTTCCGCGGCGATGGAAGGGGTATTGCTCGGAGTTCCTGCACTTGCAGTGTCTCTGGCAAGTTATGAGTATATGGATTTTGAACCAGCTGCTGCTTATTTGGCCGAGCAATTAGATTTTATTGTTCAGCATCATCAAGTCGGCTTAATGAATATAAATATCCCAGGAAAGCCTTCGGCTGAGTGGCGTGGAGTGAAAGTGACTCGTTTAGGCAAAGCTGTTTACGAGAATGTTTTTGAACGACGTGTTGACCCTCATGGCAGGACTTATTACTGGCAGGGTGGAAATTTATCACAGGATCTGGATTCTGATACGGATTTAAGAGCGATACAGGAGGACTTTGTTTCTATTACTCCCATGCATAGTGATTTGACGGATTTTGAGTGCCTTCAAGCATGGCAAACTATTTTTACTCAGTAGAAGTACTGGTGGGTGAGACACTCTGACTTTGCATATTTAAAGGAGTACAGAATTGTCTGTACTCCTTTAAGTGGATTTATAGGGAAGTGCTATTTAAAGAATCCTTTGCTCGACGAATCATAGTTTTAACCATGCTTCCACCGATTCGTCCCCCCACATGGCCACATTCGCGAGAAGTCATATTCTCCCATCCTTGGCTTTTGATTTTTGAGCTCAAGCCTAATTCATCGGCAACTTCCCATTTGAATTGTTCCAATACAGCGTCTGGTAAAATGCCACTGTTGTTGTTGTTTCTTCGACTCATTTGTTACAACTCCTCCCATTTTATTTCACTGGGACAGTTGTAGTATTTACATATGTTCAGTCTTTTATAGTACTTAAATTCTGGATAGACTATGTGTTTTTGTTTAACGGAGGATAGTTCTAGATGATAATTGGTACTTTTATCTTTTATTTCGTACTTTTTATAGTAGTTTTTTCATTGCCAGGTTCGAGAAACGCAGAAAAATCAAATACACTCTTTAAGTTTTTGGCAATCCCTGCACTATTCGGTATAGGGATGGCCTTTTTGTCTGTAATCAAAGTGTACTTTATTTATAAGTTGTTAGCGCTTGTGTTCGTGCTTGTGACGGGTCTCTTATCATATTGGCAATATGGGAATCAAATTCGTCGATGGTGGAAGTGAACATTAACGCGGAAGGTATTTCCCAAGCCAAGGAAGACGTTTTAAATCTGTTAAGGTGACCCCACCATTAAAAAACAGGATCATACTGTAAAGTACAATTCCAACAGAAAATTCAGTAAGATAGCCTACAACCTGTCCACCGAAGATGGGGTCCAAGAAGTGAAAGATTAGAAGCATCCCGATTCCCCCACTAACTGGTTGGAGGAGGAATCTTTGCAGGTCTATGGGCATTCCAGTATAACGCGAAATCGCCATAAGATTAAGAACCGCCATAACAATAAAGCCAATGGTATAAGCCAAAGCTGTTCCCCGAAGACCCCATTGGGGAAGACTGGTCAGATATATTAATAATGGAATTCGTATAACAGCCGCAATGATGGAATGAAGGACGGGAAGATGAACTTTTCCAAGGCCTTGAAGGATTCCCGTTGTGGTTTGTTGTATATACGAAAAAATGCCACCCAAGGCTAACACTCGTAAAATTGGTGCGATTTCTGAACTTTTGAAAAATGATGTAAGTGGACGGGAAAAATAAAATAAGATAATCAGGCATGGAATTCCAATCAGGATCGTTAAACGAATGGCTTCAGCACTGCGGGCACGGACGACATGTAATTGGTGCCGAGCTGCTGCCTCTGAAATGGCAGGAACCAGTGAAGTTGCCAAGGCAAAGGTAAAAACACTTGGAAAGGTGAGTAAAGTAAATGCCGCACCCCCGAGTTGTCCGAATAAGGTTGTCGCTTCCCGAGCGCCGTATCCTGCCACTTGAAGGCGCAGGGGTATGAGCAGAGCATCCAAAGCAGATAACCCTGTGGAAAGCAATCTGCCGGCTGTTACTGGAGATGCTAGGTGCCATAACTTGATCAAGATGAGTCGTGAAGAATAATTAGATTCATGACTTTTTTCTAATTTAGGTAGCACGAACTGATACTGTATGGCAATCACCAATAAACCGACTATTTCTCCAACCAACATGCCTAAGGCTAACCCGGCTGCTGCCCATTCCACACCTGCATTAAGGAGCCGAATCGCTGCTGTATACCCTACAGCGACTCGGATAAGTTGTTCACATATCTGGCTTATAGCCGTGGGGACCATATTTTGTAAGCCTTGAAAATATCCTCGAAAAACAGATGATATGGAGACAATGAAAATGGCTGGTGTACAAATTTGAAATATTGTAAGGACTCTGGGGTCAGGAAAAATTCGATGGGTTAAGAACGGAGTAAGAAAATACAAGCCAGTTGATACGATGGCGCCAGAAATAAACAATAGCCAAAATGCTATGCGGAAGATGGCTTGAGCTTGAGCAGTACGTCCAAGAGAAACTTCTTCTGAGACCATTTTGGCAATGGCGAGGGGAATGCCGGCAGTCGTTAAGACAAGGGCCAGCATGTAGATCGGGAAAACCATGTTAAATAGACCATAAGCTTCACTGCCAATATAGTTCATAATTAAATATTGATAAACAAGGCCTAGAACACGGTTCAATAAATTGGCTCCTAAGAGTATGGTCGCTCCATAAACAAAGGTCCTTTTTGGCATAATACCCTCCAAAAAGATAAGGCTTGAGGCATGTTTTATTTAAACCTTATGCTTGTGGAAAATAAGAAATGCTTAAGAAATTTTTTGGCGACCATCAAAGTTTAAAGGATTTTGGCAAATCAATAGAGAAGACTTTCTATAGGAGCATATAACACCAGAATTAGGGCATTCTACCTCCGAGGAGGGGTATCCTGGTGTGGAAACTACTTAAAAATGCAAAACTTTATAATCCAGAATTAATGAATGATACTGATATCATAATTGTGGGGCGTAGTATAGCGGCTTTAGGAAGGGATTTTCGCCTTCCTGACCATGTGGAAGGCGAAGTAATTGACCTTCATGGTAAAAGATTAGTTCCGGGGTTTATCGATGCTCATGTCCATATCTGCGGAGGCGGCGGAGAAGCCGGTCCAGCTTCTCGTACTCCGGAAATTCAGCTTTCCCAATTAACTCGGGGTGGAACGACGACGGTCGTTGGTTGTTTGGGGACGGATTCTGTATCCCGATCTATGGCTGAGCTTCTCGTTAAGGCGCAAGCCCTTGAGGATGAGGGAATAACTACGTTTGTCTATAGCGGTGCCTATCAAGTCCCTGTGAGAACACTGCTGCCAACATTGCAAGAAGACCTGACCTTGATTGAAAAGGTCATAGGTGCAGGGGAAATCGCGATATCCGACCATCGCTCAGCCCAACCTCAAATCGCTGAACTTGAGCACTTAGCTGCTGAGGCTCGAGTTGGAGGGATGCTTGGAGGAAAAGCAGGAGTACTTCATCTTCATCTTGGAGAGGGAAAGCGAGGTTTGCAGCCCATTTGGAAGATCCTTGACCAAACCGAGATTCCTATTACGCAATTTATGCCAACACATATCAACAGAACACATTCCTTACTGGAACAAGGAATTCAATTTCTTAGTTCTGGGGGTCATATCGATCTTACTGCAGGGTGTGACGATTTCCCAACAGAATTACGGGTACCTGCAGTTTTATCCATGTTGAATCAACGTCAAATCCTTAATGATCGAATTACCGTGACTTCGGACGGGAACGGGAGTATGCCTCAATATAACGAGGCAGGAGTGCTTATTGGGATGGGAGTCGGCTCGGTAGAAGTTCTTTGGCGTGATGTCAGAGAATCTGTATTACACTATGGACTCCCTTTGGAGGTTGGGTTACGTACAATCTCCTCAAATGTGGCAAATGTTCTCCGCCTTAAGAATAAAGGATCGATTCGCGTCGGTTACGATGCCGACTTAGTAGTACTTAATGAAGACTTAGAGGTGCAAGATGTCTGGGCACTGGGAAAATGTATGGTTAGAAGCAAACAACCAAAGGTATGGGGGACCTTCGAAAAGAGAGTGAACTCGAATACTTGACCCAATCTGTCAATTATAATTAGACTAGCGTGGTATCTTCTGACATAGAAAACTCCGATCTTACTGTTGCAAGTAAAAAGGCAAGCGTCCTTTTTCTTAAATAACATATCAAGGAGGAGATCGTCTTGAAGACCTATGACACAAAACATCTTCGCAACGTCTGTCTGGTAGGGCATGGTGGAGCAGGAAAGACTTCCCTCACGGAAACCTTTCTTTTCAATTCGGGTGTGATCAACCGTATTGGCAAAATTACAGAGGGAAACACCGTCTCGGATTATTTACCTGAAGAAGTGAAACACAAAGTGTCGATTAGTACGAGTCTTATTCCGATTGAGTGGCAAGGGGTCAAGGTCAATGTTCTCGATACCCCAGGATATTTAGACTTTTTTGGAGAAGTCAAGAGTGCTCTGAGCGTCGCCGAGTGTGGGGTTTTAGTGCTTTGTGGTGTGGCAGGTCTAGAAGTTCAGGCGGAAATCACGTTGAATGTTATGGAACAACAGAAGTTACCGAGAGTAATTTTCGTTAATAAGCTAGATCGGAAAAATGCTAACTTTGGTAAGGTCATGGAACAACTTAAAGAAGCTTATCCCCAAGCAAGGTTTGTTCCTTTGCAGATTCCGATCGGCCAAGAAGAAAGTTTCCAGGGTATCATCGATATTGTTGAGAATAAAGAGTATGACTACGAAGCCAACGGGAGCGGTAAGTTTTCGGTGAAAGAGGTTCCAACAGAATATGAGGTAGAGGCAGAGTTATTAAGAGATCAATTGGCTGAGGCTGTTGCCGAAGCGGATGATGACATATTGGCGAAATATCTCGAAGGGGAAAGGCTCGATGAAGAGGATTTGCAAACCGCCTTGCGGCTGGCGTTAAAACAAAATCTTGTAATCCCCGTGCTTTGCGGTTCAGCCTATAAGAATATTGGGGTTACAAATATCATGGATTTCATAGCAAAGTTTATTCCTACACCTGAAGTAGTTCCAGAGAAAGCAGCTTTAGTGTTCAAAACTTTAGCTGATCCCTACGTTGGAAAAATGTCGTTCTTCCGAGTTTATGGTGGAAAGTTTGTTGCCGAAACGATGATTTATAACTCAAGTCGCGGGTTAGAGGAGAAAATTGGGCAACCGTTTTATCTGCGCGGTAAAACACAAGAACCGGTTGCGTCAGTTTCCGCGGGAGATATTGCCGTTGTAGCCAAATTACAAGATGTTAGAACAGGAGATACTTTATGCGGAAAGGAACATCTTATAAAGCTTCAGGGTATAGATTTTCCTGTCCCGACTCTATCTGTGGCGATTGCGGCCAAGACTAAAGGGGATGAGGATAAACTTGGCAGTGCTTTGGCACGTTTGGCGGATGAGGATCCGACGATCAAGATTGGCAAAAACACTGAAACCAGAGAATTGCTATTAACGGGACTAGGAGAAATGCACCTTGAAATTTTTCTAGAGAAGCTAACACGTAAGTTTGGAGTAGCAGTATCCATGAAAGTTCCTCGCGTACCTTATCGTGAGACAATCCGCAAAGCAGTTAAGGTAGAAGGGAAACATAAAAAGCAAACTGGCGGGCATGGCCAATATGGCCATGTGTGGATTAACATAGAACCCTCAGAAGGTAAAGACTTTGAGTTCGCTGAGGCGATCTTTGGTGGATCAGTACCGAAGCAATATATTCCAGCTGTGGAAAAGGGCATTCGCGAGGCTATGACAGAAGGGACTATGGTAGGCTATCCCGTGACCGATATTAAGGTCACGCTGACCGACGGCTCCTATCACGCCGTCGATTCATCAGAAATGGCGTTTAAGCTTGCAGCGATTATTGCTTTTCGTAAGGGTGTAGAGCTTGCAAAACCCACCTTACTAGAGCCTGTTGTTGAGGTGGAGATAAAAGTGCCTGAAATCTTTATGGGAGATGTGATAGGGGATATCAATGGAAAACGTGGAAAAATGTTGGGAATGGTTGCTGACAGTGAAAACTACCAAATAATCCGAGCCCATGTTCCACAAGCCGAAATGATGCGTTATGCTATTGATTTGAGATCTCTTACCCAAGGGAGAGGCTCGTTTACCATGGAATTCCTCCAGTACGAAGAAGTACCGAGTAAACTCAGCGAAACTTTGGTAAGTCAATTAAAATCGGCGCAAAGTCATTAACCTAAAGAGCTGGTTGTGATTCAGTCACAACCAGCTCTTTTTAAACTTATTCGAAAGTATGCATACATTATCCTTGGCAGCGCTACAGATCTAGAACGTCTTGTTCGACTCTTGGTCAGCGTTCTAATCTCAAATATCCCTTCTTTAAGTTCGGGCTTATACATACATATTTCGGTATAAATTACTTTTAGTGGATTGAAGTTATTTAATAGAAATGGTAGAATTATGTTAGTATTTACTAACATGTTTAGACACTTAAGCATGTTTTAATTGGAGACGAATATGTGTACTATTAATACTGAAGATAAAATTTTAAATGCTTCCATTGTACTGTTCTCGCAAAAAGGGTACAGCTCAGTAACAACTAAGGAAATCGCTAAAGAAGCAGGCGTAAGTGAAATGACACTATTTAGACATTTTGAAAATAAGCATAATTTGTTTGAAAAGGCATTTGATAAATTTGTTTTTTCCCCTAAATTTATTGCCCTATTTGAGGGCCTGGAATGGGATTTGGAAAGAGACTTAAATATAATATGTTCCTCCTATCTAGATACATTGTATAAAAATCAAAATATTATTTTAATGCATTTTAAGAATGAAGAATTAAACCCCGAATTTGATGCTGCGTTATTTAGGTTCCCAAATGAGTTTCAAAAACTGTTAGGCTGCTATTTTGAAGAAATGAGAAATAGGGGGGCCGTAAGGGAAAATCCTGAAACATTGGCCACTAGTTTTTTGGCTACTAACTTTGGTCTATTTATTACTTCTCTAGTTATGAACAAACTGACTTTTGAAACTGATATTCAGGCATGTATTGCGAGTTGTGTTAAGATTTTTGCCAAAGGAATAACATGCTAAATATATATCTGTTAATTAATGTCTATTATAAGTTGCATTGTGGAGGAAAAAATGAGTAGAGTTTTAAATATTGGACTAGATGTTGGTTCGACAACTGTAAAAATGGTTGTTTTAGATAATAATAGAGATATCATTTACAAAAAATATCAAAGGCATTTTTCGAATCTCAAAAATACGGTCGTGATCATGCTGGATGACGCTAAATCATCTTTGCAAGGGCACTTACTGACCATGATGGTGACTGGATCAGGAGGATACAATATCTCTCAAAAACTAGAAGTTCCGTTTATTCAAGAAGTCATTGCTTGCACTAACGCCATTAAAATCGTGATTCCCAGCACGGATGCGGCGATCGAACTTGGTGGCGAGGACGCCAAGATAACCTTTTTCGGGGAAGCAATCGAACAAAGAATGAATGGGACGTGTGCTGGAGGTACAGGCGCATTTATTGATCAGATGGCTTCATTATTACAAACGGATGCCTCTGGTCTTAATGAACTCGCCAAGAACTATCGAAATATATACCCAATTGCATCTAGGTGTGGTGTGTTTGCCAAGACCGATGTTCAACCCTTGTTAAATGAGGGAGCAGCCAAAGAGGACATTGCTGTTTCTGTTTTACAGGCTGTTGTTAATCAAACGATTAGCGGTCTGGCTCAGGGTCGTCCGATCAGAGGGAATGTGGCATTTTTGGGAGGGCCACTACATTTTATGTCCGAGCTTAGACAACGCTTTATCGAAACGCTTAATTTAGAGAACAAGAATGTGATCTTTCCTGGGGATTCGCAGTTTTTTGTAGCGATCGGAGCAGCCCTCTCCTCACGGGATAAGTCGCTTATTTCAGCGGAGAGGATCTATGAAAGATCTCCTCTGATTTATGAAATTAACAATGACGAGAGTGAAAAGTTAGATATCTTATTTGCCAATGAAGAGGATTATTTCGAATTTAAGGATAGGCATGCCCTGCATAAGGTTAGACGATTAGACTTAAATAGCTATGAAGGAAATGCTTACTTGGGTATTGATGCAGGTTCTACAACCACTAAGATTGCGCTTGTAGATGATGTGGGAAGCTTATTGTATTCCTATTATAGCAGTAATATGGGGAAACCTTTAGAGTCTACCATTGAAGCTTTGCAGCAAATGTCGGAGAAACTTAACGAGAATATTCGAATTGTAAACTCCGCAGTTACCGGATATGGGGAGCATCTGATAAAAGCCGCTCTGAGAGTGGACATCGGAGAAATCGAAACTGTAGCCCATTATACAGCCGCAAATTTTTTCCAACCAGGCGTTGACTTTGTTTTAGATATAGGTGGACAGGATATGAAAAGCTTAGTGATCCGCGATGGGGTCATTGAGTCAATTACCCTGAACGAAGCTTGTTCTTCAGGGTGTGGCTCCTTTGTGGAAACCTTTGCTCATTCACTAAATTTAAATGTCCAAGAATTTGCTGACTTAAGTCAAGGTTCAAGACATCCAGTTGATCTAGGCACCCGCTGCACGGTTTTTATGAACTCCAGAGTAAAACAAGCGCAGAAGGAAGGAGCGGAGATTAGCGATATTTCGGCAGGTATTGCAATTTCAGTTATCAAGAATGCTCTTTATAAAGTGATTCGTTTGCGAAACGCCGAGGAGCTTGGTAAGAAAATCGTCGTTCAAGGGGGAACCTTTCACAATGAAGCTGTCCTTCGCGCATTTGAGAAAATTACGCACCGAGAAGTGGTTTGTCCGGATATAGCAGGCATTATGGGAGCCTTTGGCGCTGCCTTGATTGCAAAAGATCGTTATGAGTTTGGGCATCAAACCAATCTCATGCTCGGAAAAGATTTGTTTAATTTTAAAACAGAAACATCGATGAAACGCTGTGGGCTATGTGGAAACAATTGCTTAGTTAGTATTAAACATTTCTCGAGCGGAAGTGACTATATTTCGGGAAATCGCTGCGAAAAAGGTGCTGGGAAAGACATCGTAAAAAGTGAAATTCCCAATCTATACGAGTACAAGTACAAAAGAGTATTCAATTATACGCCCTTAACAAAAGGTCAGGCATCGAGAGGGACCATTGGAATTCCTCGGGTTTTAAATATCTATGAGGACTATCCTTTCTGGTTTACCTTCTTTACAGAACTGGGGTACCAGGTTATCATTTCTGGCCGATCGTCAAAACAACTCTATGAGCAGGGAATGGATACAATCCCTTCAGAATCTGCCTGTTACCCTGCAAAGCTTGTCCATGGTCATATTACTGATTTAATCAAAAAAGGGATAAATAAGCTATTTTATCCCTGCGTTCCGAATATCAGATCGGAAGATCAAGCGTCAGACAATAACTACAACTGTCCCATTGTCACATCTTATCCGGAGACCATTAATGCTAACGTAGATTTACTAAGAGAACCCAATGTTACGTTTTATCATCCTTTCTTACCGATGGATATGCCTACTAGAATGGCAAAACGGTTGGTTGAGGAGCTAGCCCTTGAGAGAATACCAAAGTCTGAAATAGTCAGTGCCTTAAATAAGGCTTATTCAGAACTGGACAGGTATAAGGAAGAAGTAAGAAATAAAGGAGAAGAAACCCTACAATATATTCGAGAAAACAATATCAAGGGAATTGTGCTCGTAGGCAGGCCTTATCACATTGATCCTGAAATTAACCACGGTATTCCTGAGATGATCGGATCCTATGGGTTCGCAATTCTATCCGAAGACTCTATTCAACATCTTGGAAAGGTAGAAAGGCCTTTGCGTGTTGTCGATCAATGGGTGTACCATTCTCGAGAGTATTGTGCTGCAAGCTATGTTTCGGAGCAAAGGAACTTAGAATTAATTCAACTGAATTCGTTCGGATGCGGTCTTGATGCAGTAACTACTGATCAGATTAAAGAGATTTTGGAGGCTTATGGAAAGATCTTCACAGTCTTAAAAATTGATGAGATTAACAACTTAGGGGCTGCGAGAATACGTTTGCGTTCCTTGATCGCTGCCATCAAAGAGCGAGATAAGAGAGATTTTACTCCCAGAAAGCTCTATGCTTTGCCCTCTAAGGTCTTATTTACCAAGGCAATGAAGAAAAAACATACTATTTTGGCACCTCAGATGTCTCCGATCCATTTTCAATTTTTTAAGACGGCATTTGAAGATGCGGGGTATAGTATTGAGTTCTTGCCGTCTGTCGATAAGTTGGCAATTGAAGAAGGATTAAAGTATGTGCATAACGATGCTTGTTATCCAGCAATTATTGTCGTTGGCCAGTTAATGGAGGCGCTGAGTTCCGGTAAGTATGATTTGAACAACACTTCACTTATCATTACCCAAACTGGTGGAGGATGTCGAGCGACAAATTATATATCATTTATTAGAAAGGCACTCAAAGATGCCAATCTAGAACATGTCCCAGTGATTGCCTTAAATACGGGAAACTCGTCCAACTTGGAGAATAATCCCGGTTTCAAATTAACAATTCCAATGTTAAAAAAATTAATAAGAGGGATGATCTATGGGGATCTTTTAATGAGGGTCCTATATAGAGTTCGCCCATATGAGAAATTTCTGGGTTCCGCCAATCTTTTATATGACTATTGGGTTAATCGGTGCCAAAAATCCCTAAAGAAGGGAAATAGAAAGGAACACACTGAAAATATTCACCAAATTGTTAAGGATTTTGACAATCTAGAACTTCACGAAGGTTTGATCAAGCCAAAGGTTGGAGTCGTGGGTGAAATTTTGGTCAAATTCCACCCTACCGCTAATAACAACATTGTAGAACTGTTGGAAGCTGAAGGGGCTGAGGCAGTTGTTCCAGATCTTGCTGACTTTCTCTTATACGGTGCTTATGATAATCGCATTAAATATGAGAAACTATCGGGTAGTTTTTGGGGCATGGTGTCCGGTTATCTTTCGATCAATAGAATTGAATCCTATCGCAAGGAGATGAAGAGGGCTTTACAAGCTAGTAAGCGCTTTCATGCACCGAAATTCATCGAAGAGATCGCCAAATATGCTGAAAGACATCTTTCCCTGGCAAATCAGTCCGGAGAGGGCTGGTTCCTGACAGGAGAGATGGTCGAGCTGATTCGAAGCGGGGTTAATAACATCGTCTGCCTACAACCTTTTGCCTGCTTACCCAATCATATCACGGGTAAAGGAATGTTTCGAGAGATTAGACGCTCATATCCTTTGGCTAATATTGCGCCCATTGACTATGACCCAGGGGCAAGTGAAGTTAATCAACTTAATCGCATAAAACTTATGCTTTCCGTTGCCCTGGAGAATTTACAAAACAAGCTAGAGGATTCTATTGGAGCAAAGGCCCAGTTAGAGGATAATTTAGAGGATAATAAACTATCAGTGTTGAATTTAGACGCGAAATTACCGGAATTCAAATTGGATTTATAAAAATAATCGAGGTAACCTTAGAGAAAGGTTACCTCGATTTTATAGTTAAATCTCAAACGATTGAAACGCAATTGTAATCTTTCTACATTACCAAAAGAAGACTGGAAGCGCAGGTGAGGATATTTAGAGCAGTGAACCCCCTCTACAACACAATCACTTGCGTAATATTATATAAGGATAGAAAATTCTTTTGATTCATTTGACTGTAAAGCAAGACCGTAAAAAGAAAAAGGGGGGATAGAAAAAAATGCAGACTGATTTGGATCAAAGAGATGATATCTTGATGATCTTGTCCCATTAGTCAAATTAAGGCTATGGGACATTGCGCAAAAGATCTCTGGACGCGGAGATCTTTTTAATATATGAAAGATCATTCCCATCGGGGGCAATAAGAAAGAGCCCGAAGGCTCCAAGACTGTTAACAGACTCTACCCTGGTCGAATTCTTTAATCCTGGATTGACTCTGCAAAAGCACTATTCTTTTCTAAGTATTCCAACCCCTTTAATGTAACTTTAGCCGTATTAAGAAGTACCATTTGGTCAGGATTTCCTGAACCTCGAGGCACAGATGCTCCCTTAATTAAGTCATCATCTTGAATTTGATCAATTAAGTCCCTAAATTCTATTAGACTTATGCCGAAATCTGAGAATTTTGGGATATTTTCACCTTTCTCAATTTCTCTTAAAACACTATAAATAAGTTTCTTCTTATTCAAAACCGATTCCCCCCTTGCGCAAACTTTCTTCGACAGAAAAAACATATTCCTGCTATATTAACAGATTTTCTAATTCATAGAAAAACGCTCAGTTGAGCGGGTAGTTTATTATTTGCGCTTTGATAACAAATCTTCAAGAGCTTTTTTCACCTATCTTTGCTTGAGGAATCATAGTTTCTTTTGATACTCCTCTCTAGTATTTCTATAAGTTCTTCTGGCAATGTAAAGGTTATACTTTTTCTCAACAAACCTCTTTTTTTCTTATAATACCTGTAAACCATTGTGATTACAATAGTTAATTATAGGCTTGCAGTTAATGGTTAGTATTAGCATTTTGAAACTCATTGCCGATAACGCTACCAAATGTAATTGAACTGATATCGCGCTTTGAGGAACTCCCTAGTTCTTCAGCTTCGAAAGTCGTTAGTGTTTCATTCCAAATGATTTTGTAAATGACAGAGGAGATTTTGACTAAATCACCTTCATACACATCAATTCCGTTTTCATCAGAAAAACCAGTCCACTGAAGCAATTCAAATTTCCCGACCGGTTCCCACGATCTACCAGGTACACTCACAGCAAATGGAACTGAACTCTGTGTATCAAAGCTTATGGCTTGGGGTTTTAACATTTTCTCCTTAACCTTGTCCCAAACCTTAAATTTTAGTTTTCTCAATTTGTGGTGCCTCCTTTTTAATACTCATCATAAAGTATGTGAAAAAGCCTTTATTAACAGGTACGCAAAAGGAAGACACATTTAAGAGGGTAGAGAAGCTTGTATCTTTTACCATTGAGGAAACGGGGAGAGACATAAGAACATGAGTTATGTTACAGTAGATATTCTAACTTGGCTAGCGCCAAGCGCTAAAAAATACACAGTAAACGAAGCAAAGGAAATCTTTCAATTTGTGGCGATCGAGATTTCCAACAACGCTACTGTGCAAAAAGTCACTGAAACCGTTATTTGATTATCTGCTACTAGCTATCTCATTGGGGGCTTTAGCTTTTATCGGGCAGGTCGATTCAATAGGACAGCCATTAAGCCTTTGATGCATACATTTTGTTAGTCCTTGAATGTACTTATAGGGGTTATCATTTGTTCTGGCATCGGTGTAGTCAACTACGATTTGGTAATCTTTCTCAAGGGTGGGACAAAACCCAATAAAGGTACGGGATATTTTCACTCGTTTCACCTCCATTCGCCTCGAAGTGGAAAGTCCAGACAACTACCAACTTCGACACGAAAGAGGAAATACCTGTAAGTAATACCGGCTAAATGCGAGGTGTAAGTATCGGAACCCTAAGAATGAGTCCAGTAAGCACAGAATCAGCGTTTTCTTCATAAAATTTAACGAATTCTTTACAAAAAGTTCATGGAAGGGTAACAAATATAGTTTACAATAATTAAATACAGCAAGACCACTCGTAAGTTACGGGTTGAAATATAGACCTTCTTTGAACTTTCCTCTTACACTACCCCTCTTAGTGAGGGGATTTTTTTGTAAATAAATAAGCCCCTATTTTGTAGGAGCTTATTTGAGGTTTCAATATTCTTAGATCTTGGGCTCCTTAGTTATACCTTTAAATGTGTTTACTATCTTTCTCGACCAGCGTTTTAGCTGATTTTTAAAATTCGGAGTTCGTTTCATATGTCTCATCTCCTCTTTGGTGATGAATTTATTATGTGCTAATGTTGATTTGTTATGTAATGCTCTCTCAGAGTTATCGAGGAACGTTAAGGGTTCTTTTGTTAGTACCTTTTTGTGTTTGTAGATAAGTTTCCCCTTTATTTTGCAGAAAAAGTATGAGATGATTAGAATTGTTCACTGAATTACTAGGAACGTGGGGGTGCTGACAATCTTTGTCGTAGACATATTCAAATATTCATTTTTGACTATCAAAACATTTGTCATTGGAAAGCCTTGGTGGTTATGGGCTTTAGTTGTTTTAGCAATTGGATTAGAATTGAAATTGTATACGATGATTCCACCCAAAAAGCGTCGATCTGTTAGATATCGAGAGGAACGATCTCGCGCCCAAAACCAAAGCAAATCCTCAGTAAAAACATAATCTACTACCGAAAAGAGCGTAACCTAGCAGAACTAGCCGCTATTGTCGGTATTTGCATTACCTTAACCTTAACCATCTCCAAAACTTCCCTCTACTAATTCGATCACTCCTGCGCTATAATAAGAACAAACGTTCTTATTAGGGGCGAATGTATGTATGAAAGTAATTGCGGAGCCGATAGAAATGGTTGCATGGTTTGATCAGGCTGGAAAACCTCACCCAGTACGATTCCGGTATAAGGGGTCTGTCATCAAGGTTCACCAAGTCATCCACACAACTGAGGAGAAGCTTGCTGGGAATCGTATGCTGATCTTTCGGTGTCAAAGCGAAGTGGATGGGGTGATGAAGGTATTTGAATTGAAGTATGAGTTGGGTACCTGCAAGTGGCTTCTATGGAAGATGTGAAAAAGGAGAGTCAGCTTATCTAAGGAGATTTAGATTTATATGTTGTATCAAACTGTAGAAAGGATCAAGGGCCTTGGCAAGGTTAAGTTAGGGCCTTTTTCATGTCCAAATATGTCCTATAAAATTAAACCTGGCTAAAATCTGGCTAAACTCCAAAGAGTTGAATTCCAACCCCAAATAAAAAACACCGCAAACCCTTGCGGTGTCTCATTTTTTGATTGGCAGGGGATGCAGGAGTTGAACCCGCGTCAGCGGTTTTGGAGACCAATTGTACACGTTGGGTATACTTAGGATTATTAGCGAAATGTGCAGAAACACTGGGGAAAACAATTTTGAAGTTAGGAATTATTAAGTACCTTTAAGTGGGTTTTTGAAACGAATGTACCACTTTTTGTACCACTTTTTCTTAGAACCTTGTTGACAGGCTTCTTTCCGTCCATAATCCCTTTCATTATTTCAGCGCCATTAAACTCTTCTTTTTGAACAGGATGTCCATAAACCCTCCAAAGCATATCTGCGTTTGAATGGCCTACCATTCTTGCTATTTCAAGTGGTTGTGCTCCAGCATCCATTAATAAGCTGATGCATGTGTGCCTTAAGTCGTGAAATTTTTTAACAGGCAACTTTGTTTTCCTGATCCATACAGGCCACCAAGTTGTAGCCCACATTGCATGCACTCGTTCTCCGTTCCAATTGACAAAAACAGCGCCACTTTCAACCCATTTTGTCCCTATTTCATCAGCCTTAGATTCTTGTTCTTTTTTAAGTTGTCTTAGTAAAAATATAGTACTTTCTGACAACATGACATCCCTTACACTACTTTTATTTTTAGGTGCTTTCATAAAGCATCCTTTGCCAGGTACATACTGCCATGTCTTATATATTTTTAAGATCCTTGTGTTAAAATCGATATCTTGCCAATCTAGAGCTAATAGTTCTGCTACCCTAGGGCCTATTTCAAGCGCTATAGTGACCAACGCCGTATGCTTCAAACCTTCATTTTTAATCAGCGCGTATATTTGTGCTGTTTGTTTCTTGTTATATGGATCGATTTTTTTGTCATCTATGCCTTCTGGCGTTGAGGGACGAACATATTTGCATGGATTCGAATCTAGTAATTTCCTCTCCACGGCGTATTCAAGAACGCTATATAAACATCGATGGTGATGCCACTGAGTCTGAGTACTTAAAAGACCAGGCTCTTTCTGAGTTGGTTTATTACTTTTGACGGGCTTTTTGTGTTGTTCAGAAAGCCATAAATAGAATTCTTCTACTCGATCTATGTTGACTTTTTCAACTTCAAAATTTCCGAGATAGCTATTAATTCGTTCTAGTAGTTGTTCGTACCTTAACATTGTTTTGGGTTGTCGTTTACCTTTTCTTGTTGTTCCAGCACGGTATTTTAACCAACGATCAGATAATTCCTTAAACGTTTCACCTGTTGGCTCAACGTAAGTAGGTTTATTAATTTCTTCCTCTTTTTTTCTAGCCTCATTTTCTGCCAATTCCGTAGCTTTTTTTATAAACCTTTCTAAAGCCAAATTATCCGTTTTTGTATTAATACCATTTTTCAAATTATCCGCAGCTTTTATTATTGCTCCCGCTTTTTCTGGTAACGGATGGACGGAAAAGGACTCTTTTTTCTGATTTCTGCTACCATCTGTTTTTTTAGGTCCATCATAATAAAGCCGGAATAGTACTTGCCCCTTTTTGCCGATTCCTTTATTTTCCACATAAGCCATTGCATTGCACCGCTTTCTCGTTTATATAGCGTGTACTATCTTGCCATGGAACGGAACATTATAACTTTTCCTAATATCTCAATAGCCCTTATCTCTTTTTTAGTAAATACTCTTTCGTCTTGGTTACTAAGGTTGTCCGATTTTAAGACAAATAAACCATTAGTCTTATATATCCTTTTCAATAACACTTCCCCATCAATAGCTACTACAGCTATTTCTCCAGATTCAACATCACTTTGCCGCCTGACATAAATCAAGTCGTTTGTTAATATGCGGGCGTTAACCATAGAGTCATCTTTTACATGGAAACAAAAATCAATATGCAAAGATTCTCTAACATATTCGTAACCTTCAATATCTCTTTTGTTTCTAGCATCATTGAGTATAGCAACTTTAACAAACCTATCTAGATCAATATTTCTTTCCACATCAAGCCCCATAAGCCAAACTGGATTTACTTGATAATGGATTGCAATACTTTCTATAGTTCTCCTTCTTGGGTTATCAAGTTTCTCATTTAATAACTTTGAAATAGTTCCAGGAGATAGATATACAGAATCTCCTAAACTGTAAACAGTATCATTCTTTTCATCCATCAAAAGTCTTAACCTAGTAGCAAATTCATGTACATCAAACTCCATAGCATTAAACTACCTCCCAATAATTGCATATTTATTATAAATCATAATATTTCGTTACGCAATATATTTTTCGTAAATATCTATAATATATATGCGAATATTACTTGACGAATCATTTGATCGAGTATAGGATTAAATAAAGTGTTACGTGGGGAAATAAATGAGGAGGTGGAGATGTGTATACTTTAACAAGTGATTATATTGAACTCCGGGAATTAAGGGGAAAAATAAAAGGGAGCATGTATCCGAGACTTGTAGACTTTGCTCCTCAAATACCTATGGCTATTTCTTCGTTAAGCTTGAAGTTGAATGGTAAAGGAGATTTTAACACAAAAGAAATATATAGAATATCTGCGCTTCTAAATATAACCGAAGATGAAGTAACGAGATATTTTTTTCCCAATATGTTTCGTGGGGTAACTAATTCACTTGATAAGATAAGGAGGGAAATGGTACATGATCCAAAAAGCAACTCTTAGCTCAAAAGAAGCAGCGGAATATCTAGGAATATCCTACTGGCTACTACTGGAAATGGTTAAGCGTAAAAAAATCAATCCTATTCGTTGTGGGGGTAGATATCTTTTTAGACAGTCTGCCCTTGACGATTGGATGACAGAACAAGAAAAGGTAAGTTAATGTCCAAGCTAATTCGGACCGGGGGTACTACGATGTCCTTAAAGGGGTAAACCCCTAAATTTTTTAGCACTATCTAAGAACAAGTTGGCAATCTTTACAGGTTATGTGGGCGAGTACGACATAATTACAACTTTGAAAAATTTATCACTAATTACTTGATTGTTTAAAGTATCTCACGAAAGGACGTGCAAATAAATGGCAGGAAAAGCCACAAAAGCAGCTGAAAGCGTGTTTTACGGCGCACGGATAGAGGCCGCTGCGTTCAATGACAATTTCAACAGCCGGGAGGGCGCAGCTGAGGTCATAGGCATGGATAGAACCAGACTCGCACGAATTGAGCTTGGCAGCATCAATCCATACCCCGAAGAAATTTTGATGATGATGGACGCCTACAACGCTCCCGAGCTTGGTAATTACCATTGTTCAAGGCAATGTCCACTTGGAAAACAGACTGTCCCACAAATCGAAGTTGCAGAACTTGATAGGTTAACCTTACAGATTTTTTCAGCCTTCCAAAGAGTTAATTATATCAAAGACACTCTTATAGATATAACTGCTGATGGAGTAATTGATACAGAGGAAAGGCCTAAGTTTGAGCAGGTAATTGCAGCGCTTGACATGATCTCGATGAATGCTCAATCGCTGAAGCTGTGGGCTGAGAAAAACCTTAAATAGGACAAGCCTTTGGTGAGAGGAGGCGAAAACGATGGAAAAGGCACTAAATCTTGATATGTGCCCAGAGTGTGGAAGCGACGAGGTATACTACGAAAATCCTAACACCGGCTGCGGTGGGTATGCGTGCATGGATTGTGGCTATGAATACCCCAAGGCATCCGAAGAAATGAAGAAGCATGAGGGTTCCAAATCATGCGGATTAACCGGAGTCAAGTGGACCAAACGTAAATCTCGGGCAAAGATCGCTCGGACGTCCAGGAAACGGAACCGAAGGGGGCGAGAATACGGCAAAGGTAAAAATGATCAAAAGGTTTTTTAGGGGAACGAAATCCATTATATGCCTCGAATGCGGCAAAGTTGTCCAAGATGCAACTAATGATCTTATGATCCACATGCCATATTGCGGAAACTGTAGCAAGAGAATCGAAGATGCAGCCCAAAATTATTGTGGTCACTGTGGTGAAAAATTAGATTGGCCATGAATAAACGAAAGCGATGTGAACATCACGGAACAACGAATTTGCATCAAATGTGGTAAGTCAGCTTACTCGTCAGATCACAAAGGCGTCTGGGAGTGCCCGTATTGCGGGGAGGAGATTCCGGTACCAAGCGAAGGGGAGGAGTTGAAAACATGCTCAGGAAAATCCTCGAACAAACCATCGGCCCTATGACCAACGCTGAATTCGAGGAAGTCATGGATCTGGTCACCACGGACATCAAAACAAACCATGTCAGCTTCGGCAAGTGGACAAGCCTTAGTGACGTGGTTCAGATCGCAGGAAGTTGTTTCATCGCACTGAATAGGTGCAAAGTCGCTTAAAAGGGGGATTATAACGGTGAAATTCAAAGATGATGAACACCGACATTTTTTCGAAACGCAAGTGACCAAAACAAACACATGGAATGACCCATATCGAAAGGCGTTGTTCTATACGCTGGGACTTACAGAGCAGACGCGTGACCATATCAATGCTCTATATAATTTCAAGAAAAAGTGCATTGATTTTGATGGTCTGCAAAAACCATGGCAAACAGGCACTAGCATGAAGGTAACCCGTTTAGCATTTAACCTTTACAACGGTTTTGCTGGCAGCGAAGGGATAGATGATAGTGAAAGATATACACCTTACAATCTTTTTGATACAGGGCTAATGCTCTATATGTTTGAAGCAATTATATTGCGGTACCCGTCCTACGCAGATTTGGAAGAACTATGAAGGAGGGTGATGTTATGTCGTATGAGATCATCCCGAAGCGGGGTTATGTTGAGCTCTGGATTGACGGAAAATTTGCAGGGAGTTTTGACTCAGCGGAGGAGGCTAAGGCAGAAGTAAACGCTGCTTAAAAAATTGTGAGAGGTGGACTGGAATTGGATGATGAGAAAGCCCTTTTAGCTAAAGTTGCTTTAACGCCTGACCAAAAGGCTGTGGCAATAAAGGTGGCCAAGAATTTAGTACATGGCGCTAGTTATATTTATGAGATGGTCGAAACCGATACCCTTACCGTTGAGATGCGAGACAACATGTGCAGCCTCCTAGATCACTACACGAAGGAGATTTGTGAGCCCTTAGGTTATGCCTCGGCAGCCGCTCAGAGAATCGAAGAAAAACACTCTGAGATCCGAAAGCTCAATGGCAAGATTCACGAGCTAGAACGCCAGTTAGGCGAAGCGGCGCCCATTGATACCGTACCTAAGTTGTTGCAAAACCTTAAAGATGTCGTGGATGAGTGGTGGAAAAAAGCTGGTATGGGATATATTTTTGATTTTCAATATAATCCATACGGTTCAGTTAACCTGAAGTTTAGCTTTTCATTTGATCACATTCTTTCAATGTCTAGTACTCCGGTAAGTGATAAAAAAACTAAGGTTGATAAACGTAATGACATAGAAAAACAAGGATATATCTTTGTTGTTGATGAACGAGAATACCGTTTGATGGACTGTGATACAAATCGAATCTTACTTCAAAATCTCTTAACTGAGCGCTTCCCGTCAATCACGATTTATTACTGGGAGAACCGGCACGTTCACAAGTGTAGTGAATTCGCTCTCTGGGGAATTAAGGCAGTTATTCGTGACATAAAGGATTTGATGGCAGTCAATGGGGGAGGCAAAACTCCAAATGAATATTAAAACAATTGATCTAGTCAAGGAAGGTAAGCTTCTCCCTTGCGCTCCGGATGTCTGCCAAGAATGCGCCACGAAGCATGATCCAGAACAACCTCATAACCAGCAAAGTCTTTATTGGCAATACAAGTTCTATCAACAGAACAGTCGCTGGCCAAAATGGGAAGATGCTCTTAGTCACTGTACTCCAGCGATTCAGGATTACTGGAGAGACTCGCTTAAAAAGAGAGGGGTCATGATTTAGGGAGGGTTGAACAAGTGGTTACATTAGCAGAAAAAGAGCTAATCAAAGCTGAAATTCTTGAAGAACTAAAATCCGAACGCTACGGAATGACAGCATGGAGAAGGTTTGGTAAAGATGTAACTCGTCCAAAATTGCTTGAAATAGTGGGTGATCTCCACGCCGCTCGTAAACTTGAGGCTTCGCTTAATCAGTTCGTAGTCAAAGCATTAGGAAAAACAAATAGGAGCCCAATTAAGGAGCAAGACATGGATAAAGCCAAGAAAGCAGCTGAAATATTCATTAGAGCTTTTTTGGAAGCGAGCAAATTATGAATAAGTAAGGAGTGCGGTCCTATGGTAAAGCAATCATCATCAGTGAAGTGTATTTGTGGACAAACTATAACCTTTCCAGAGGGAGAAATTAAAACCGTATGTAAAACAAAGGACTGTGGAGCGGTATGGGATCTCGGACCAGAAGGGTATTGGTACAGCGAAACTCCGGTAACCCAATTTGTCCCTATTTTAGCAATGCCCGTTGTGCACTCGGCGAAGTCTCGGCCCGAGCGGTACAACAATCATCCAAAGTCCAAACGAAAGAAAGGGAGAAAGGAGAGATCTAGATGCTGAAAGGGATCCTTAGGCCAATTCTAAAACTGCTTTTCAATCGCAAAAATAAAGCCGAGGCAAGAAAAATCGAGCGGGAGAATCAACGTATTATCCGGCAACTCGAACGTTATCATTCGGCATGGAAATTAATCATGAAAGGTCAAGTGGTTAGCAATTTTAACACCGAGAAGTCAGATCACAGAACGTTAGCGGTCGTGTGCGACAGAGGGGTTGTGGTTGACCACATGGATGGTCGGATGATTGGCCAAAGGCATGTTGTGCCACTGTACATTGATAGCACAAACTGGGGAGGCATGAAATGACTGACAGGAAAGCATGGTTTATCGATTTTGCAAGAATTGCCGGAAGGAGAAATCTGAATGCCTATCTTGTCGGGGTTATCAAGAGCATTCTCTGCTGTAATTATTGTGATGCAGAGGTAAATAAGGAAATTCGTAATGCCTTGGATTCTATGGACACAGCATTTAACGATAAATCATTACCTTGGGATGTATTGGACGCGAAAAAGCCCTCCGCGCCAACGGAGAGCCCCAAAGAAATATCTCTACCTGAGTGTACCATAAATCTGCTCGAAGGTGAACCCTTGTTTGGTTTGGAAATGACTGAGGAATGGGTGGGCGAGCTAGAAGAACAAGTTTAAATTAGCCAAGTAGCCATTTTAAGTTTTAGGAAAGGCAGTGAAACTAAATTGGTTGGAGCAGAATCACTCCAAGTAAAGATAAACTACTACGCCATGGCCGTGGCGATCCTTGCAGAATGTTCAGTCGAGACAGCTTTCGAGAAATTACAATGTGATCATCCGGATAGGATTAAATCATTTCTTTCGCCAGAGGATGTAGAAGATATGCGTAAATTTCGCAATGAAGGCATGTCGTACCATGAAATCGCTAGGCTCTACGATGCTCCATGGACCACAATTCATGGAAGAATTAGGCCAAGGGAAGGCAGGGCTGCTAAATGAGTAAATATAACGTCTACTTTTGTTCGGGGTGTGAAGTAAAGTTTGCGGTTGATCAAGACTTTGAGGATCATTCGGTTGTAGATTGTCCATTATGTCATTCGGATGATAGTTTGACGGATGCCGGAGAAGCGGTGGATGTGGAATGAAAATTAGAGTTAGCTACTCCGAATTAGTGAGCGGTCCGGGCTTTAATAATCGTCGAGCTGAAGCCGAGTTAGAAGTCACGGTTGAGAACAAAGCGGATATTGAGGGCACCTATAAGAAGGCTTGGGAACGAGTAAAGAGTGAGGTTAAACGACAGTTGACTATAAGCAATGATAATGATGAAGTTCCATTTTAAGGAGGATAAGTCATGCAAGCAAAAGCTATCGAGAAGATACAGTCTGAAATGACTAAGGATACAGCTAACTCTTATGTCCAGGTCGTCGGAGGATTTTTGCTGCAGCATTTACGCCAAAATCCCCAGGATGCTGAGAAGATTCTTACTGCGGATAAGACCATTGGCAAGAGTCTAGGCGAAATGCGGAAGGCAGCGGAGAAAAAGAAGGTCGGAAATTGTGCGGTCCTCACTGATCCGGAAGGCTTCGCCGTTGTCCTTAACTACTTCGGGGTTAATTCAGCCGCGGACACTCAATATCGAGCGGCTCCAGCTCTGATCCCGCTCGTAAAACCGGAATCAGATATCAATTTTGATATTAAGCTCGAAGACTTGTTTTAGGAGGGGCGATAAAAAGTGTTATTAGCCGTTTTAGAAATACCTCAAATGTTTACTGCCTATGCGGAAGACTTACAGCACCTTAATACCGGATTACACCATTACCAATATTACTGCGAACAATGTGACCAATTATTTGCGTCTGCATGGGGAATATCACCAGGAAGTATGGGCAGATACGAGCGCGGAGGTCACTTCGTTTGCCCTCATTGTGGCCAGTCACATCACGGTAATGTAGCCTATATCAAACGTGAAGCAGCGGCCCCAAGTAAAATGCGCTTAGCCGTCAAGGAATACAAAAATGTAGTTACCCTAGAAGTGGTTAGTGAAACGGTGGAATTCAGGGACTACTTAAGAATCTGGAGAGGTACTCGTAAGGAAGTCTTCAGATTTATCATTTCTGAGCAGAGTGCTTCGTTTTCCGTCGGTCCCATCAGAGGGGCGAAGGAACCTATTGAACTAGGTAATCCTTTTAAGCTGGAAATGTTAAAAGAAAGCATCCTTTGGTTCTTCCATTTAAATAGCCTTGCCAACTCAAAAAAAAGAACTGATCTGAGCAATCTTTTAAAAGTTCTCCGAGAGACTGTGCACCGCAAGCTCGAAAAATACCTTGGACACAAAATTACTTCCATGTTCGTTCACCCTGGTCAATTCCACGGAACCTTCTTGCTCCCGATATTTAATATTGCATACCGCTTATCGTGTCCTGATGCACCGAACCTTCCAGTCGAGTACCGTGACAATCCTAAAGAAATCCAGAGTTATTGGAAACGAAAGATGCTCAGCAACGTACTTAGTAGCGAAAAGTTCAGTATTGGTTTAATGGATCGCGTCATTGCCTTGACCCGTCGAAAAAAAGATTTCGTCACGGCAATAATCAAAACTAAATCTCTACCAGATAGGCCCATGGTACGTCGAACACTGAGGGAGGATCCGTTTAGTGTCAACATATTGGCTGAGGCATTCGATCTTTGCGTGAATTACGATTACGCTATTCGGATGTATGAGGGGATAAAGGAGTTAGCCAACGATACACGTGTTCGATGGACGGTAAACGATGACTTATTTCAGTTCCTGCGCGAGATGAGGCCCTTATACGGTGAAATAGGAGTTGTCCGCTTAGTGGAAGGCTATATGGAATCTCAGTTATGGGATTGTGTTACGTTATTCCAACAGCTGAATGAGGAGAATATCGAGACCCTAAAATCTGAAACGATAAGACTGAGAGACCTTCACGATTGGATGTCATTAAGGCACAAGAAGCAAACTCATAAAAACCTGAAGTTTAATGTCCCAGATCATATTATCAAAAGGTTATCCATGCAAACCGATCGTTTGAAGTTCTTCATGCCAAAGGAATCATTAGAGCTGCTCGAGGCCGGCCACTCCCTGCATAACTGTGTCGCTTCATATGGACAAGCCATGAAGGATAACTCGAAGTGGATTGTTTTAGTGGCAGACGATAAAGGTAAACTAGCTGTTTGCCTAGAGATTAAGGGGAACGAGCTAATTCAGGCCAAGACCAACAGTAATAAGGCTATATCAGGCGATAAAGAGTTGAACAGTGCGGTAATCGCATGGGCCAAGGAAGCTAATCTCGAGATAAATACCCCAGACATAAAATTGAAGGATAAAAAGGAGCCGAAGATGGGGTGCTCATCGATGATATACATGCCAGCTTAATCGGAAGGAGGAAAGAGTATGAATGAAGTTGCGATGATTGATAAGAATTTATCAGTTGAGCGGACACCTGAGATTATTGCAGTTGAAATCAACAGCATCAAAGAACAGACCCGAAAGATAATGCTATTCAACTCTATCGAGATTGGTAAAAGGCTAGCTGAGGCTAAGATCATGCTTGGCCATGGCGAATGGGGAGACTGGCTTAAGGAATCGGTCAATTATTCCCAGAGAACGGCCAGTAATTTAATGGGTATTTTTGAGCAGTATGGAACGAGTCAACTAAATATGTTCTGTGAGAACAATGCAAAATCGCAAGCGCTTGCCAATTTGAGTTACACTCAGGCCGTTTTGATGATGGGGATTCCCATGGAAGAGCGGGAAGCGTTTATTGAGGAGCACGACATTCATAGCAAGTCTACTCGGGAACTGCAGCAGGTGATCAAGGACAAGCAAGAACTCGAGGCTAAGCTTAAGGAAGTCGAGGCAGGTTGGGAAAAGGATAAGAAGCTTGTCGATGAAGCCCAGGGATTAGCGAAGACACGGTTTAAAGAAGCCCAGAAATATCTTGATGAAAAGCAAAAAGCAGAGTCGGAGAAGCAGGTCGCTGAAGCTGCAACTGAGAAGCTCCGGGATGATCTCAAAGAGGAAAAGGAGAAATCTAAGAAAGAGATCGAGCGGTTGGAATTATCTATTTCCGAAACTAAAAAGTCGCTAGATGAAGCGGAGTATTCCGGGAATACCGAGGATATTGAACTCCTAAGTAACTCGCTTGTAAAAGCGAATAGCGAGCTCGCATTTTCACTTGAAAGAATCGCAGAGTTAGAGGGACAACTCAAGGATCCTATTGAAGTCACAGCTGCACCAGCCGTCGATAAAGTGCCTGAAGAGGTAGAACGAGAACTTCACGAGTTGAGGGAGAAAAACAAGGAACTCAAGGCTAAGGGATCTCAACCAGTTGATACTTCGACTATTCGATTTAAACTTCATTTCGACTCGTTAGTAAATGGATTCAAGGATATTCTCAGTGTATTAGAGGAGATCGATGCCGAAGCGCGCGGGAAGTACAAAAATGCAGTAGTTGGGCTAATCGGTAAAATGTCTGAGCGGCTGTGATTGTTGCATTTCAATTTAGTTTTCCTGTCAGGAGGAATAAGGATGGCAAGACTGCCCTGGCTTAAACTCCATACCGAAATACGAACCGATCCAAAGATGCAGGCCCTAAGCGATTTGGAATTTAGGACTTGGATAAACATTCTTTGTTTATCAGCTGAGTCAAAAGTTAGGGGCGTTATATGTATCGACGTAGGACTAGCTTATCCAGTTGAAGGAATAGCCAGGGCTCTGTTTATTAGTATCGAAGATTTTACTTCCTGTATTAATAAGTTCGAAAAACTTCGCATGATTGACGTTGATCAGGACGGAATTATCACTGTAACGCATTTTGATGACAGGCAATATGAAAAACCATCCGATAAGCCAGAAGAGGTCGCAAAACGAGTAAGTAAATGTCGGAGCAAAAAGAGTAACGCCGATGTAACGCCAGTTAAACACAAGGGAAACGCTATAGAAGAAGATAAAGAGAAAGAAGGAGATACAGATACAGAATTAGATATTAACAACAACGACAACGCGCGCGAGGAAATCGTGATAACTGTGAACGATACCGAGGAAACTGTACCAGAAATACCACAAACCGCGAACGAAACGCCTCATACCGCGAACGAATCGAGTAAAGCCGTATCAATGGACGTCGGCACACAAGCAATCAATTGGGCTGAAAAGAACTGGGGACGTATGATCTCCCCAGGAGAAGCCGAGGACATTATTGCATGGTGTGACGAATTCCTATCTAGAGGGAGCCCAGACCCTGATGGAGTGGTGATTGAGGCCCTAAATGAATGTGATGCAGCTGGGCCAGACGCTCGGAACAAAAGATATTTAGGAGGCATCCTTGCCAAATGGCGAGAGGCCGGTGTATTAACGGTTGATCACGCCAAAGCCCGAAATGCTGAACATAAGAGCAAAAGCCAAAAAGAGCACAAACGTAATAAGGACCCAGGAGATATGCCTAAAAACTTAGTCCCTAAAAGCGGTCAAAATTACGAGGATTTTTATCTTTGAGGTGAAATCGCATGTTAAACCGGATTGTCTTGATAGGTCGATTAACTAAAGACCCGGAGTTGCGTTATACGCCAAACGGAGTAGCCGTAACAAACTTCACTCTTGCAGTAGAGCGTAACTTTAAAAATGCTCAAGGGGAAAAAGAAACTGACTTTATTCCATGCGTAGTCTATAGGCAGCTCGCCGAACTATGTGCTAACTATCTAGATAAGGGAAAGCTTGCTTCAGTCGATGGACGGCTTCAGATCCGAACCTACAACGACAACAATGGTCAAAAGCATTGGATTACTGAAGTTGTTGCTGAAAATGTTCAGTTTCTGAGTCCGAAGGGGAGCGGGGATGGCAAACCGGCGCATACGTCCAATGGCACGCATTACGGCCACGAAGTGAATCTGGATGATGAAATCCCATTCTAGGTGGAGGTGGACTAAATGAATGAACTTCCTGAAAAAGTAGTCCAGCTTGAGGTCCTACGCATCAACCGTAACATCGGCAAACG
>LOEW01000149.1 GCA_001516045.1 Desulfosporosinus sp. BRH_c37 | reverse complement strand
TGCGCTTCGGCGATACTCTCCACTGGAGACTATCGTCACTGGAGGCTTTCGTCACCGAAGCAGAATAAGGTGTATCACTCCCACTTGTAGAAGTGGGAGTCTTACGATTTGGATAAACCGGAAGTCCTTTACTTTAACAGGCCTGCTACCGGAACCAGAAGCATTTTCCGGAGTAGAGCATATAATAAAAAAAGCCTAAATATAGGTGACATATAATGCCACCACTACCCAAGTTCTAAATGCTGCCATGTGGTAGCCCATGCTGAAATTGGTACATATCATTTCGGAAAATATGGATGATCCGATGACAGCAAGCAAATATCTTGATATATCTAGCACTTGACAACTCAAAAAAAGATATCTAGGTAGATGCGATAGTCTACAAGGGTTAGAGGATGAATTGACTATGATGACGAAAAAACAGGATGATTTGAAAGGAATGGCTAAGAGATGGCTAATAATGACAAGCGCAAAATGAATAAGGTAATTGCAGCGGCAATGATTGGAAGTCTTTCGGGAGCAGTGTTGGGCTTATTACTGGCTCCAAAGAGCGGGCGGGAATTGCGCCAAGATATAAACGAAATGGCCTACAAATTAGGAGACAAAACCGAGGAAATTAGGGACAAGGCGCAGAGTTCTTGGCATAATATCGAGGATAAAACTGAAAAGACGGTTGAGAAGAGTAAGAGTTGGATTCAGAAAGGAAAGTTATTGGTAGGTAATTTGAAAACACTGGTCCATGAAATTCGGCATGGAGCTTTGACAAAGACCGGTTCCCTTAAGACACTGGAAGATCAGGATGGTGGTTATCCGACAAAAGAAATTTAGACCACTTACTAAAAAGGTGTCCTCATGCCCCAAACTTTGAATATCGGGTTCCAATAATTAAGCCGTTACTTTTTGTATTGCAACGGCTTAATTTTCTTATTAATTAATACATACTACTAAATGTAAGTAAGCTATGTTCTATAACCTGCTTTGCTACTTAACTGGAAACTATAGAAATACTTGTTTACTCCTAATGATTTAGGAATAAGGTCCTATCGAGCAATCTATAATTGAGAATCATGAAAAACTTGCGAAAAGAGTTCCCTCCGACTATGCTGCTCCGGAGGGATAAAGAGGAGAATTATTACATGAAAAAGAGTAAAAGAACTAAAAGTTCCTTCAACCCATTATACAATATTAAACTACGTTTATCTTAAATTTGGCCCTGGTAAGTAAAGGGTACCTAAACACCATTTCCGATTTCTTTCCGTTACAATATAATCTACTGATATATAGCTAGAGCGCATTCCTCCTTGTTTAAGTGGGAGGAATTTTGTTTTTTACCGGTCCCTTTTTCAACCGAATAAAAAAGTGAACTCGTTCAACTAAAGTTGAACATCGAGTCTTCGGTGGGGGACTCTACCCCCACCGAAGCAGAATAAGGTGTATCACTCCCACTTGTAGAAGTGGGAGTCTTACGATTTGGATAACGCGTATACTACATAGACAATATATGGCATATTTTCCAATATGATTTTATGTATTATTTCCTTAAATATGTTAATGTTTGTTTGTGAAAGCATTAATTACGACACCATTCGACTTTCATTTGTTTTTATTCCTATGTTGTTCTAATGGTACACCACTGGAGGGTTGAATCATCATTACTATGTTACCAAAAATGAAACGTCCAATTTTGAGAGGAGAAATTTGCTAATGAAAAACACTAAAAAAGCCTTAGCTTCTTTAGCTATCGCAGGTATGACTTTATCCATGTTACCCTATAATGCTTTTGCTACAGGTGCAGTTCCAACTCGTATATCTGGCACAACTGCTGCACAAACTGCAATAGCAATTGCTGATCAAACAGGTTGGACCGGTACAGCAATTCTTGCATCTTCAGCTTCCTATGGTATGGTTGATGCCTTGACCGCTGGACCACTCGCTTCCTACTTGAAAGCTCCTATCCTTCTAACCGGCCCAGGAAACACACTAGACTCTGAAACCAAAGCTGAACTCACGAAACTCGCTGTTAAGACAGTTTATGTAACCAGCGGAACGGCTGTCATCAGCCAAGCAGTTCTCAATGAATTAACCGATATGGGAATTACGGTTGTTCCCCTTGGTGGAATTGACCGTGCTGAAACTTCCGTTAATATTGCTAAGAAAATGGCTGGAGTCACGAAAGTTGCTGTAGCTAATGGCTTACAAGATGCACTTTCTATCGCGGCTGTTGCCTCTGCTGCCAATGAGCCAATCCTCTTAACTGATAAAGATGCTGTCCCTGCTAGCGTAACTGAATTCTTGACTGCAAACCCTGGCATTACTGCAAGTGATGTTATCGGCGGAACCGGCATCATCAGTGATGCTGTCAAAGCTAACTTCCCAAGTGCAACTCGCCACGCTGGAGTTACGGCCTATGACACCAATAGTCAAGTTATTCAAGACTTTGACTCTTCCCTCAAGTATGACAATGTCTATGTTGCCAACGGCATAACTGGTATCGATGCTCTTGCTGGTGCACCCCTGGCTGCTCAAACTAAGTCAACGATCGTTCTCACAGATGGAACAGTTCCTTCGATAGCTAAAATAGTAAGCGGCAAACTTGCTGCCGGCAGTGTTGTTACTGCTCTCGGCGGTACAGCAGTTGTTCCTGAGAGTGTACGTGTCGGAGTTGTCACTGGTATAGTTACCCCTCCAAACGGAACATTGTCCGTCTCCTCGGTAAGCGCAGTGAGTGCTAATAGTTTTAAAGTAGTTTTCAGCCAAGCGCCTACAGACCCCTCCAAGGTTACCTTTAATGTTCAAAGATCTTCTACTCCTGTAACCGTCTCTGCTACTTGGAATACTGCTAACACCGAAGCCACCGTGATGAGCACCACGAATTTCCCTGAAGGATCTTATACCGTCGCTGTCAAGAATGACACAACTGATCTTGGAACTTCTACGCTTGCAGTAACCTCGCAGAAAGTTGCAAAGATTATTATCTCTTCAGATAAATTATCCGTTGCTAATATAACGTCTGGTAGCACAACGACCCAGACCGGATATGCAACTTATAAAGTATTAGACCAATATGACAATGATATTACGAGTTCCTACCTTGCCAATAGCTTAGTTTTCCAAAGCGGCGTTGGTGACGTGGTTGCAAAAGATGGTATCCTGACCTTAACTCCAACTGAAGGCATGAATCTTATTCAGTTCGCTACCGTCGTAATAACCAGTTATGATTCAACGTCGGGTGTTTCAACGAGTGCGACATTGAACACTTCAACGGCCCTGGGAACTTTAAGTGATATGACACTTGCCAAGTTAACAAATGTTGACGACAAAGCTCTAACCGCAGGAGATACTTCAAGCACCTGGTATATTGATTATACTGCTACTGATATCAGTGGTAATGCGACAACAAGTTTCGACTTGATTAAGGGTGGTTTAATCTTAAGTGATGATAATAAGTTGACCACTTCAAGTTCCTATGTCAGTGCCCAGGTTGTTCAAGATCCAACGGATTCGAAAAAAGCAGCCATTGAAGTTAAAGTTACAGGGGATAGCGTTTCCATGGATATTCCCGTCACGATTACTGCTATGACTTATACTGGTAAATCTTCAGCCTTGAATTTGACCTTGAAAAAAGCTGCAATGGTCGATTCCTTCACAGTCATGGCTCCTGCCTATGATATCGCCGTTAATGAAACCAAAGAGATTCCTTTTGTCGCTTATGATCAAAATGGAGTTCAAGTAACAAACTTTAATGATCTTGATGGAAATGTCACCTTCTCACCGAGCAATGTAACGCTTAGCCAAAATGTGGATGGAACGGCTAAATTAATGGTTGGACCCTTTACGGGCACAGGTCCTCAAATTATTACTGCAATAACACCCTCCGGTAAGTTAAGTTCAGTTACCTTGAATATCCAAAAAGCAGTTAAAGCTGACTCCTTAGCCTTAGACTCTTCAGTACTTGTTAGTGCTATGCAAGAAGGCGGCTCGACACAAGGCTTAGACTTTGGATATAACTATGGTGGCTTCTCCGCTAAGGATCAATATGGCAGAAAAATCGACATGCAAGCCAACGATTCTCTTTATGAGGTTCTAGCAACTACCACTGGTAATGTTACTGCGACTTCTCTGAATACAGATAAATCAGATGCAACGGACAGCACACCGGCAATAGCTTATGGTGGAAGTGGTATTAAGATCACTGCCGGAGCGGCAGGAACCGGAACCGTTACTTTTAAACTGATTGCCAAAGCTGATCAGGTAGCTGTAATTGCCGGAGATAACACGAAAGTCATTGACACGAAATCTGCAACCTTCTCGATCGTAGCTAACAAAGATATCAAAGGCTATAAGTTGGATACTGTAACCAATCCAATCTATGCTAATACTAAGACTGATGCTGATGCTGTCCCAACGCTACGAGATGCCGCTTATGAAGCTAATCCATACGTTTATGGTACAACAGCTAGTGGATCATTAGTAGTCCCAACAGGCAACCTAGTCATTGGAGCCTATGTTGATAATACAACTGACTTCCAAATTTATGGTGGTCCAAGTTCCTATGACAGTGTCGAAGTAATTGCTAATAAGTTAGCAAACAACGTGACAACCGCCACCACCAACCTAACAGTAACTATTAAAAATGCTTATGATGGCGCAATAACTTCACTCACGACCCCGATTAAATCCCAAACTACGACCCCAGTCGCTAGTACAATCGCTGCGAGTGTAGCTAGCTTTGAAACAGGTGTTTCGATCAATGCATCTGGAGATGTTGTAACTGCTCCAGCATCCATGTTCGTAGCAGGAAAGAGTCTGGCTAGATTCACCCAAGACGGAACTAAGAAAGACCGCGCACCAGTCTACTTCTATGCTGTAGATTCCTATGGCACAAAAGCAATGCAACTAGCTCAAATCCTAAAAGTTGGTGAAAAGAGCACAGCCACGGATGCAGAGTTTAATGTCGATCAATATGGATTAATTTCCGGAACCGGAGCAGTTCCAGGAACTTATGTCACACTTAGCGGTGTTACTACTAACGGATTAGTTAAAACCATTAAGATTGTGTTCACAGCTGGCGAGTAGTTACTCCATTAGTAAAATCATTAAACTAGATGTTCAGTAATTGACAGCCACAACAACAAACTTTTAATAGTTTGAGAAGGACAGCTGCGAGCTGTCCTTCTCTTTAGTATTTAGCTGCAAAACTATTTACGGCTTAAAGTATCCTTAGGTTGAGATGGTATTCGTGTTTAAGTTGACGACTTGCCTGTTTCATATATTTTTCGTCGTAATAAACCACTTGACGAGGAATCACGTGATCCACATAATATCGTAACCGCACCAGAAAGTCTAGATTTCATCAAATTGACTTATAACAAATTTAAATATGTGTTGACTGCATTATTGTAATCGGTTAGGAGGCCACCCCTCTAAAACATCGTTAGTCAGGGATTTAGATAAGGAAAGGCTATTGGATGTTCTCCAGTAGCTCTTCCTTTATAATACTGTGCCATTACATTAATTGTCCTTGCATTACAAAGAAGGCCCCCACCTTCTGGTGAGAGCCAACGAGTAGGACGAGCAAGCTTAAAACCATCGACATATACCATAAATGGTACCTTCCTGTCCCAGCTGCGAGTTGTCCGATAAAATGGTCCTAAGTGACTTATACCTATTCTCATCTTTAACGATCCGACAGTTCTTTAAAATCACACTTAGAGTTAGCCCACAGATTGACTTCGTCTTTAATTATCGGCAAACATTCCGACGTTACATGCCAAATTTTATATAGATCGATACCTATAACTCCAGGTATTAATAACTGCTGAAACACTAGATTGTTGATGCGGTACAGTGCATTTTTAGTAATCGTCTCCAGATATCCCCACGCGAAGCTTCTGCTGATTTCACTAAATTCCAGGAGACAACTAAGAACCTTATCCTGTAGATGCAAAGATGCCAAAAACTTTTCTTTGGTTTGTAAGTTTTGCTCTATAGTGTCTAGACAATTAATCAACGATCTCAAATTTTTGGATTCAAACATTTCTATCACCATGGTATAGAATTAAACAAAAACTCTTAAATTCCTTCTATTGTTTTACATTTTACGAAAACAAAATTTATCTTCCGGCAAAATCAGGACATTCTCCCCGAAGGGATGAATGTCCTGAAACGTCTAGACGTACTTGTCCAAGTAAACGCTATAACCTAAAAATACACCTATAATAATGTTGCATGCCAAACAATTAGCTTTGTACTCAGGATAAGAGCCAGGATTTGAATGTCTTCTCAACCAACGCATTATATATTTCTTCAAACGTTCTGACCTATATGTTCAAGCAAAACATGCTAAAAATGTTCAAAATAAGAATTTGCCCAATATTTTACCTGTGTAATATTAAGATAATAAATCACCTTTTAGGGAATTTTAAATTTAGATACTTTGAAAGATAGTATTTGATGTCGTGTCAAATAGGTATTTAGTCTAACAGGTACCAGTCGTCTCAAAAGCCACGCATTTAATGGAGGTGGTCTTTTGTGTTCAACCGATTCCTGGTTATCCTGATCACCCTAACCTTCATTTTTGGACCGACTAACCAAGCACGAGCGGATACATCAATAAACAAGAGTACTGATTTTGTAGATATCCAGCAAATCATTCCTTCAGTAAAGTTGGACATGAAATATGCAACAACCGATAACTTTACTCATAAAAAGCTTTATGCTAGTTCTAAAGCGCTTCTGCGCAATGGAACAGCTATCAAACTTAAAAAAGTTGCTGACGAAGTCGAAAAAAAAGGATTCCGTCTTAAAATTTGGGATGCATATCGTGATTCTAAAGCGCAGTTTCAGATGTGGGATCTTGTACCTGATTCTCGCTATGTTGCCAATCCTTATAAGGGTTATTCCAACCATTCGCGAGGATCTGCGGTTGACTTATCTCTGGTTGATCTTGAAGGAAATGAAATTGAGATGCCCACTGGCTTTGACAACTTTACGGCTGCCGCAGCAAGGGCCAATGAGAACGCTAACGCAAAATATTTGGAAACAATCATGGTAAAGTACGGATTTAAACCCTTAGCAACCGAGTGGTGGCATTTCGACGATACTGATATCTATGAACCGGCTGATACTGCTACAGTCACACCCCCACCAGTACTTCAGGGAAACGGAAAGAAAGAGATTAAAGTTAGCGCCATTGGCGATGTTACACTTGGTCAGGATGATAGATTCCAATATAATGGTAGTTTTAATCAGTATTACAAGCTATCTGGAGCAGGGTATTTCTTTTCAGGTGTAAAAAAAATACTGAGTGAGGATGATTTAACCATTGCCAATTTAGAAGGAACTTTGACTAATGCAACTGAGAAAGCAGATAAAAGTTCCCAAGGTGATCAAGCATTTTTCTTTAAAGGAAGCCCATCATACTCTGCTATACTAAAAGATGGTTGCATCGAAGCGGTAGACTTAGCCAATAACCACTGTATGGATTACCTGGAAAAAGGATTTAAGGAAACTGTAACAGCATTAGACAATACGGAAATAATAAGTTTCGGTTATGATAAAGTTGCCATTTACGAAAAAGATGGGATAAAGATTGGATTGATAGGCGTTAACACTTTAGGAAAGTTGGAAGAAGGAGTTAACTTAATAAGCCTTAAGTTTGATTTAGTGAATAAAATACATTTATTAAATGATCAGACATCCTTAATAATAGTGAGTTTCCATTGGGGTACGGAAAATAAAAGCACGCCAACATCAGAGCAACGTGAGCTTGGACGGTTAGCAATTGATCAAGGGGCAGCTTTGGTTCTTGGTCATCATCCCCATGTTATTCAACCGATTGAAGAGTATCAGGGAAAAAGCATCGTTTATAGTCTTGGTAATTTTGTGTTTGGAGGTAATTCAAACCCTCGATATAAAACAACGGAGATTTATAGCCAAACGTTTAGTTTTGAAAATGGCAAACTTGTTGGGATAGCTATACCATTGATCATACCCTGTAAATTGTCAACTAGTTTTAGGCCTGAGCCATTACCTAACTGACTTCAATGACTGATCGAGGCTAACGTAATCTCCCGTGGCTTTCAAGCTTCGGGAGTTTTGTTTTTTATTTTATAAATATGGGTAAAACACCTTTTTCTTTGATAGAATTAGGTTGCGAAAAAGTGATTCAATAGGATACTGGTGATTGAATAATAATTTCAAATGAGAAGTAGGACGGAGATGAAGAACATGGAGTCAAGTCAAACAGTTCTCCTACGCCAAAACTTTGACACCATCCAACCGGTGTTGGACAACTTCAGCACCCTACATCAGCTCTGGTTAAAATATGTCAGCAGCACTGGTGACTATATCCTTACGCCTAAAACAAAACCCCAGAACAATTTCTGCCGCCTGATCCGCGCTCACCCGGAAGGCCTGCAAAGATGTAGGGCTTCTGTGCGTCAATGCATGCATCTCGACCCGTACCAAGCCCATCTTTATTCTTGCCACGCAGGCTTGTCCATACTTGTAGTTCCCCTTCATGGTGAGCGGGAATTCCTTGGAGCACTCGCTACGGGAGAAATCAGGATGAATAACGTGCTGAATGAGAGCTGTAACATCTTAAAGAGAGTTCAGGACTTGGATTTGAATGAAACGAAACTGTTACAGTTTTACGAACAGATGCCCATCAGAAAACATGAAGGAATGATGATTCTTGGTAAGGCCCTCTATGCCATCAGTAATAATTTCCTTAAATTAGGGATCGCACACGGAAATACCCTGATTACGGAGAATCATTCAAGAGAAAGCACCTCCTCCAGAACTACGTCCTCATATAGGGATTATCCGTTATCCCAGTCTAGTCAGTTGGTTCAACAAGCGGTAGTATTTATTATGCAAAATTATGTTCAACAGCTTACTCTCGAAGAAGTAGCCAGGCAAGTTCATTTGAGCCCCGCTTATTTTTCTTGCCTCTTTAGTCGAGAACTGAAACAAACCTTTTCGAATTTTTTAATCACAACCCGGTTAGAAAAAGCCAAGGAACTTTTAAAACAAAATCCTCCCGTATCAATATCTCAAATTTCCCAGCAAATTGGATATAAAGACGCCAACTATTTTTCCAGGGCTTTTAAAAAAATAATTGGTATCCCTCCCGGCCTCTATCGAAAAAGCTTATTGGAAAATCAATCACGGCAAACTACGTAAAATATTGGTCCGTTAAAGATGGTATTATTTTTTAATAAATATGCAAAAATTAATCCAGAATAATCTAAAAAATGTGCAGAGAAAGTAATGATAAAACCAGTTAAAATACTGTAAAGGGGGCATAAGAACAATTTTTATAAATCGGAGAAAGCCCCAGGGAAGGTGTTATGACGATGAATACGCCACTCGCAACGAATAAATTTCTAGAGATAATTAAGAATCTTTCCCCTGCCTGGTTTGCTTCCGTTATGGGCACGGGAATTTTCGCAGTTACTAGTAAATACTACGCCTGTTATTGTTCATGGCTGAACAACGTTGCTGAATTTCTATGGATCATTAATATAATACTCTTTCTCGTCCTGATAGTCCCCTGGACATTGCGCTGGCTAATATGTTACGACAACGCACTCAGTGATCTCAAGCACCCAATTACAGGGCAATTTTATGCTACATTACCCATCGCCTGCTTGGTTTTAGCGGTAAACTTTCTTTTGCTTGGAACTGGTTATATTGGAGCTGCTTTAGCAGTAAAAATTGCTCAAGGTCTATGGATTACTGGGCTAGTTCTATCTCTGGCTACGGCTTTTATTATCCCACTATTAAATTATTTTAACAAAATAACCATTGAAGATATTAATCCCGCCTGGTTTATGCCCCCGGTCAGTTTAATTGTAGTTCCCATTGCCGGGGCCAAACTAATTCCGTACTGGCCACAATCCTTTCAAAAAACCCTACTAATAATGAATTATGTGTCTTGGAGTGCCGGTTTTTTCCTCTTTATGTTGCTTGCTGTAATTTGCTTTTACCGTTTTTTTGTGGCTCCTCCTCTGCCTGGTTCCATAATCCCTACCATCTGGATTTACTTGGGTCCTATCGGAGCAGGAACCATTTCCCTCCTGAACCTGGGGTCCGTTAGTTCACCCTATCTGGGCAATGAGGTCACGCCAATTCTAAATCTTTTCGGATTGTTTTACTGGAGCTTTGGTTTTTGGTGGCTGATTGCCGCTAGTATAATTACTATTATCTACATACTTAAAAAGAAACTACCTTACACTTTATCGTGGTGGGCTTTCACCTTTCCCCTCGGTGCTTATACTGGTGCCACCTATTTGATTTCTATTATTTTTCAGTCCGAGGCCGTTAGGCTCTTTGGTTTCCTTTGTTACTGGTTACTGGCAGTTTGCTGGTTTATAGTATTCTGTAATACCTTTGTTCGAGTCTGTACTGGTGCTCTCTTTAAAGATTAACCAATACAAGTTTAATCCTTTGTTGGAGTTGACTTAATACATCTTATTGTATATTAATTGGCAAACCTGTTGTGTCTGTCTCCCTAGTGCCCCGAATTTTATTCCAGAATTCCATCAGACCAGACTTCCCCCAAATAAACCTTCGGCTAAAGGGCTTGGCTTGTTCAACTAGGCTAATTGTAGGATCTAACCCGTTTAGAGTTCCCTCAAGGGTCAACAAAGCTTTACCTACAAGAATAAATTCAGAGGGAATCTGAATTCCATGACGAAATATAATATCAAAAAAATCCTGAATAGATTCACCCATGGCAAATTTCCTTAAGGAAACTTTCAAATGTTTGTGACGTAAGGTAGAAATATCTGCTTGAAAGGCAAATTTGTCAACATACTCAGGTACTATCCCCATCTGCGAGAGTGTCTTCAAAATCAAAGCATTATTTCCTCTGACAAGTCCAGAGATTAGTGACAAGATCTGGCCTCTCATTGTTTGAGTTAGATGTCCGGTTATCCCAAAATCAATCAAGGCAATTTTGTCCCCGGGTAAAATAAGAATATTACCTGGATGAGGATCACCGTGAAAACATCCCCCTAAAAGGATTTGTTGGAGAAGCGCTTTACTTAACCGTTCTGCGATCCGATGAACATTATTAGATGTCTCCTGGGAGCCTATAATTTGATGTAACGGAATCCCCGAAATATACTCCATCGTTAAAACTGAGGGATGCATGAATTCCCAGTAAATTTTTGGAATCAGAATATTGGAATTCTTTTTATTCAATTTTGCAAGTTTTTCCGCGTTTTGCCCCTCATTAAGAAAATCCAGTTCTCCCTTGATCGTATCGGAAAACTCCTTAAGCAGCATGCGCAGAGGATAGCGTTTTCCCCACTCCGTTCTCTGTTCAATTTGGTTGACAAGGGTTTGAAAAATTTCTAAATCCGTTTTAACAGTCTCCCGAAGCATTGGACGTTGAACTTTCACTGCCACCCTTTCGCCATTATGCAGAACTGCGTAATGCACTTGCCCAATCGAGGCTGCCGCAAGTGGTACAGGATCAAATTCTTGATAAGCTGACTCAAGGCGGGACTGCAAAGATGCTTCGACCACTCCGCGTATCTCCCTAAACGAAAGCGGGCGAACCCGGTCCTGGAGTTTCGCTAATTCTTGAACAATGGGCTGTGGAAGAAGATCTGATCGGGTACTAGCTAGTTGTCCTATTTTTATAAAAGCTGGTCCAAGTTCGGCGAATGCATTTCTCAGATGTACTCCAACGACCGCTAAATTTTCCTCCTGCACTGGCATTAAATTTCCCGAGATAAGCAGATAACCCAATCCATGACGCATGAGTATAGAAAGGATCTCGTAGTAACGGACAAAATGTCTTGCGGGTATTTCAAACATACTATATGTCTCCGTTTCTTAAAGGACTATTATATAGGTATGAAACTTTAAGCGTAACGTGACAGCGACTCTATATAAGTCCAATCTAAGCTAAATTGTGAAATTATTTAATAATGAAAAACAACACCTAGTTTACTGGCATATATTGGTATAATAAAGGGGGTGGCAAAACTATGTTCTTAGGCAAAAATCGCTTCAAAAATCAAGGCGGAGCGCCTGAAGAGGGTGGCGAGGGAGTAGGAGAAAACACCGAATTTCTTAACCAAGCTAAAAACATGCCAATGGGGATGCAACGTTTCTTGACTAAAAGGGGAATCAACTCTTCTGCAGATCTAGCAAACCGTGTTCAGTTCGCACCTCGTATGCCTTTCAGAAAAGTACGCTGATCGGAAAGAGCGGGGATTACCCCCGCTCTTCCTAACCCTATAAACTATATTACTTAGTTTTAGATTAATCTAGCATCATTGAGCCAAGCTCCAGTGAACTAAACTAAACTAAACTATACTATACTATACTATGAGTGTAATGCCAGATTTTTGGGAATCTAACCGTCATTGACTAATCCCCAAGATAAATCTAATTACTTTTTATTTCCACTAGTGTTACGATAACATCTTGTGAAGATCCATTACGATAATAAGTAATATTTACTTTATCTTTAGGATTATATTTAAATAGTTCATGAGTGAATCTTGCCGAATCAGTAATAACTTTATCATTTACTTTTGTAATTATATCTCCCTGTTTTAAACCAGCTTGATCTGCCGGTCCACCTGCAATAACCTTGGCTATATATGCTCCCGCTGGTAAGCCTTTCTGTGCTGCATACTCTTTTGTATATTGACCAGCAATCTGGACATTTAATCCGGCATGGCTTGCATAACCATTTTGGATTAATTGCTGAATTGTGGGTATTGCATCCGTTATAGGTATTGCAAATCCCATTCCTTCAAAGCCTGTTTGTTGAAATTTGGCAGAATTAATACCGACCACTTGTCCAAGATAGTCTACCAAAGGCCCACCACTATTACCAGGATTAATTGCGGCATCTGTTTGAATTAAATTAAAACTAGACTCACCTTGTAAATTTAGAATCCGATTAGTAGCCGAAACCACTCCAGCAGTTACAGAACCTGCAAACTCTTCTCCACCTGGATTACCAATTGCTATAACCGGTTCTCCTACCAGTAGTTTGGAAGAATCTCCAAGTACGACTGCAGTTAGGTCGCTGGTATCGCTTATCTTGATTACAGCTAAATCTGTACGTGAATCAGCACCTACCACTTTAGCATCAAGATTTTTCCCATTGGTTAAGCCAACCGAAAGTCTTTGGGCTCCTTCAATTACATGGTTATTGGTTACAATATAACCATTATTGGCATCAATGATAAACCCTGAACCGCTACCTATTTCTATCAAGTTATTACTGTTATTATTGCTAAAGCCACCATATCCAAAGACAAATCCTTGACTACTTTCAGATTGAAAATTAGAAATCGTTACTACTGCAGGTCCAACATTTTTAGCTATATCCACTACCGGATAAGAAGAGTTATTAAAGCTGACTTGGATTGGGTTGGGTAATTGTTGCCCCAGAGCAATCGGAAGTGCCGGTTTCGTCTGACTCTTATTGGTGTACGCCGAAATAACAACACCGGCCGAAATAAAACCACCTAAAAGTGCGCCGACTAAACCTGTCGCAAGTATCGTTATCATACGAGAATGACTTCGACCGAGAACAGTTTTAGGGTCACGTGAAATCCTAAGTTTAACCTTACGTATGCAGTAATTACTCATTCTTTTTACCTCCCAATTCTCTGTTGATGTCTAATTACAAATATTATAAAAAATATTTTTTGGTAAAACAATGAAGAATTTATTAAGAATTTATGAAGAATACTCCGATAGTAATTCTGTCAACCTTTCATAAATCAAATTCATTTTTAATAAGCTTCTTGAGCGGCTTCGCCTTTCTGCAGTACTTTCGGCGGATCTGAAATCAATTTTATTTCGTTAATAATTACCGGCTTTATTGCAAGTTCCTTCGATAGGTCTACTATAACCATACAGTTAATAACTGGTTTTAACTCAGGGGTTATTTCTTTCGATTGTTTTACAATCGGTTTAGCCTTATTACTGGCTATTGGTATTCGAATTGAGTTAATATTTCCTAACACTTGTGCGAGTGCGGTTGTAGCAGCAATGACTACTATGATAGCTGCTATTAAGGCCCTTTTCATATACCGACCTCCCGAATCATTATCCTATTAGAACTATCGTCAAAAGACGAAAATGCCTTTATGGGCCAGAGGTCCCAACAATAGGACAATCGATCAAATAGGTGCTCTTACCCGCTAGATGGATGCTTTTTCCCTTTCCACATATAACCAAAAGGCCTCACCGATACCTCCAAAGTGTTTAGTAATTATTCTGTGTATTCAGTAAATTGGTCTTGAAAGTTACTTCTGTTCCAAAGGTGCATAACTATCCCGACTTAGAATAGTCTGTGTCTCGTTTCCTTGTGAATCTTTTATAATCTTCCACGTTTTAACTATGTATCCTTTTCTACCAGCTTGATTTTTTATTACTCTTTCAATTTGGTGTCCTATTTGTACTGTCTTGTCCGTTTTCTTACCATAAAGTTGCACAGTTAATAAGCCAGACTGAACAATCGTACGTATATAGATAAGACTCTCAGTATTATTTTTAAACTTAAAATCCACATTTGGATAATATACGGTTGCATCTTGCCCCAGGGGCACATACGTCACGGGCACTTGGTGAGGTGCTCTTTCTTCAATTTGTAAGTTCGCCAATAATACTGCATTATATAATGTCGACGAAACCTGACAGACCCCTCCACCAGTTTCTTTAACGTATTGGTTCTTTTTAATTATTTTTGCATTTTTGTATCCATTCTCCAAGGTACGCTTACCAACAGAATTATTAAAAGAAAAGATATCCCCTGGATAGATTATTTTTTGATCAAGTGCATTTGCAGCAATAGCTAAATTTATGGTTCTGTTTTTTTCCATAGTAGAGAATCTTGTACTAAATTCTCCGACTATTCCATCAAAGGCCAAGGCTTTAACATTCTCAGTGCCTGAGGATGGAGGAGCATTTATGAGATTTACTTCGATTCGTTTGGGGATCTGATTTAAAGATTGACCATCTATTTGACTAATAATCTCATCAACATAAGGGATCTTTGCGGGAACTTCGTCAGTTATTATAAATTTATTGTTTTCTATTTTGTATGTTGCAACTTTAGCAGGCTGTATAAATTGTGCTAATTTAACTTTCAAAACTTGAATGGCATAGCTACTATCCAAATGAGCCGCCGCTTTAATTGTCTTACCAGGTTTATTCTTTATATCGTATAAAATCTTTGTTTTATTTATTGTCACCCCGAGATCTTGTAAAGAAACTTGGATCTCCGTCTTATTGCAAATTAACGTTAAATCTTGTGCCAATTTATCTTGCTGCCATTTTTCAACTAATAATTCTGAATCAGCAAAGTTAGCACCGCTTAAGTCTAAATCTTCAACCTTGGTTCCTTGTTGAATAACCGGAACAGAGGTAGTGTTAACTTTTGGATCAGGGACAACTGCACAACCAATTAAAAGTGTCATAATTAACCACAATGTTAATATTAAGGTTTCGTAGTACTTAAACCGATATTTCTTCATTCTTTCACTTCCTTTTATTACTGAATATGAATTCTTTTCATTTAATATTTTTTACAATAACTTCTCTAATTATTGTCTTCTATTTGGAATAAATATCAGTAAAATATGCATTTATTAGTAATTATTTGATATCTATCCAACATAATGTAGCATCTAGAAGTTCCACCTAAACTTAGCAAATCTCCTGCGGAAGAAATAATTATTCAACCATTATGGAAGATGCAATTAGGAGCCCGCAGGAATATTTAGATGGTCAAGAAAGTATAAAGAAAGAGCGACAGCGAATAGCTGTTACTCTTTCTTTATACTCAGAACATGCATTATCTAATTAAACCCTCCAACAACTTAATCCGATCCGTATATTCAATTTATACTATACAGATTATTCTTACTATTCTGTGGTGAATTATACTTTTTCTGAATAGATTATATCGACAAGATAAAAAAGGAGGGTGCGCTGTGGCATTAGCATATATTTATAAGCATCAAAAACAGTTTTATCGTTGTGCAAACTGTAAACAAATCTCGGATAAATCCGAATGGGAATTAACAAAAGCTAAATACCGGTGTCCCCTTTGTCACATGTTGTGTAGTCCTCCTCAATTGAGTCAATTATTGGTTGAAATATTTGCTCGTGGCAGAACACGGGTAGATTTTATAGGGCAATAGAAAATAAAGATAACAATCAAGAAAGAGATGATTTCGGAGAACCATATAGAAATAGACCGGGCTTATACCAAACTATCCATTCGCCGAGTAGAAGTGGGCGATTACTCTCCCACTCAGGCCCGGAATTCGTCACATATTTTCAGACCGCCCATGCCAGAAAACATGGTATTGATTTTTTCTATATGGTTTTGGATGGCCATTTGGACCGCACACCCAGGCTTTCATTGGTGAGTACAGTCACGAAACTTACACTGTTCGACCAGTTGATCAATATCTGCAAATGCCCTTGATAAATCTGCACAGTCGACACCTAACTCCCTCATACCTGGTGTGTCAATGACAATACCCCTATATTGAAGAATCATGTCCGATAAGGGCAAGCACAGATATATAGAATTGACCCTTCTAGCGTCAATTTCAAAATCTTCAAGCCATAACGCAAGGGCCTCACCTATGCGCATTCCTGTTTTCCACAAAAGTGACCCATTTTATCTCAAGATCTTTGGCAAAACCTTGTCATTTTATTCCTCATGAATCGGCCATACACTATGAATTTTATTAATGTTTCATTAACCACTCACTTAGAAATGCTGTTTGCTCACTTGCTACTACCTCGAGCTTTGTCATGTCTTGATAAAGGGTCATATGAGATGTCTTTGGAATGACAAACAGTTTCTTTCGCTGAGATTTGATTTGACGGAAGGCTTCAATTTCAAGATCCCAAAGTGTGATATTATCCCCTTCAGCCGCTACCATCATTGTGGGAGTATTTACAATTCTCGGCACATAAGGAAACACTGTGTAAGTCTGTAACAGTTCATAAGACTCTATTGTGTTCCAATGCTCATGCAAAGGAGCGACTTTTCTTTTGTGATCCATAAAGACCTTCTCTATTTCCGGGTAAGGCCACACACTTAGCTCCTCTTCTGGCTTTGGTGAAGAAAACGGCATAATACCTCTGTCGCTTTCATCTTTAAATCTCTTTCTTCTATCGTTTAGAATTAATTCCTGAAGATCTTCAAATCTCCTTTCTCCATGTGAGCGGTTCATGTTAACATAGCCATCAACTACAGGAATGGTTGATATTATTGCCTTGACCCTAGGATCTAAAGCCCCGACTATCAGGACATGTCCACCGCTATATGAAATTCCCCACACAGCAATACGTTCTGAATCCACCTCAG
>LOEW01000148.1 GCA_001516045.1 Desulfosporosinus sp. BRH_c37 | reverse complement strand
CTCCAAAAGCTACAGCCTCTCATTGATAAATACGATGGTTTCTTTGTAACCGAGAAAACGCAGTTTGAAGCCAAAGCAAAATATTTTATGCTGCAGACGGATTTAAAAGATAAGCTGATGCCTTTCAAGATGCTCTATAATGCTACGAAAACATTGATGATATGGATAAGGGAGAAACCTGATTTCATTATAACGACTGGAACCATGGTTGCTTATCCTTTCTATTTATTAACAGTTTTATTTCATAAAAAATTTGTTTTCATAGAAACTTTTGGAAGGGCAAACATGCCAACCGTGGCCGGTCTCAAAATGGAAAAGCATACAGATTTATTTATTGTCCAGTGGGAGACCCAGAAGAAATTCTATAAGAGTGCAATTTACGGGGGGTGTCTGTATTGATTTTTGTATGCGTTGGTTCCCGGAACTACCCTTTCAATCGCCTATTCGTGAAGTTGGATGAGTTGTGTGAAGTGGGAATCATAAAGGAAGAAATATTTGCTCAGGTTGGTACTTCTACCTACCAGCCAAAGTATTTTGAATACAGGGATTTTCTTTCTCAAGAGGAATTTCAGGAAAAAGTGAATGAAGCGGACATCGTCATAAGTCACGGAGCATCCGGCTCCATTATGAAAGCCTTAAATGCAGGAAAGAAAGTCATTGCAGTTACTAGACTTGAAAAATACGGTGAGCATATCAATGACCATCAAATACAAAATAATGAAGCATTTGCTGCAAACAAATATGTGCTTGCGGTGTATGACAATGAGATGGAGGATTTAGGGGCAGCAGTTCAAGCGTTTTATAATGGTACGGCTGATGTAGTTCCTTGGAATAATAAAGACCCGATGGCGATTGTCAATATGATTCAGGAGTTTATTCAGGAGAATTGGTGTGACTGATAAAGAGGCAGGGAGAGTAGAGCGCAAGCGTGAGCATTGGTTAGATGTTGCCAAGGGAGTAGCAATTATAGCTGTAGTGATGGGGCATGTGGTTGCGTCTTATCATAATTCAGGGCTTCTGTTAGAGGCTAAAGGATTTAATTTTGTACACAGTTTTATCGTGAGCTTTCAGATGCCTTTGTTCTTTGTTATTAGTGGTTATCTATATCGGGTAACTGATAAACCGGATGTTACCGTAGGGAACAAGATAGGTAAAAAGATGTTAAGTTACGGTATACCCTACATCATATTTTCAATTGGCTACTGGACTTTGAAATCATTCACATCAGGCTATGTAAATACAAAACTAGATATTGCTGACTTGATTTTAATTCCAGTCTATCCCATCAGTTTCATGTGGTTTATTTACGCTTTGATGGCGAATACCATAATTGTTATTCTGTTGGATAGCCGGAATGTTAATAAAAAAGTAATTTTAGCAGTCAGTTTTATTGCTGTGTTGATATTGCCTGATATAAGTGAGTTAGAGATATTAAGGGGAATTAATTTTACTGACATGATTTTGTGCGATGTATTAAGATGGTTCTTTTATTTTTACTTAGGTGCCCAGGCAGGAGCTTCTTTTATAAAATGGCTTGAGGTAAATAAGAAAAACAATACCATATTCGTTTTGAACGGAATAGCGATGGTAACCATGATAATTATTTGCTTTAATTTTGCACATATAAATTCGCTTTCAATCATTGGTGTGGTAAAAGCATTCTTATGTGTAACTTTTTTCCTACAGATGAGTTATCGAATCGTCCAAAATAAAACGCTTGAAAACATCGGAAAGAATTCATTTCCTATTTATCTAATACATGGAGTTGTAATAGCAGCCGCCAGGATGATTATGGATAGACTGGGGATTTTGATCGTAGGGGGGTGGAGCCAGTTATGGATATGTACAATAGCCGGAATCATTCTTCCATTAATGTTATATGAGATATGTCAGAAAATATGGGTTATGGATTTTTGCTTTTATCCTAATCGGTATTTTGTCAGAGATAAGTATCAAAATAAGTGAGAATAGACAGGTTGGAGAAAGAGATGAATCTTTGTAGCATTAGATATTAAGGGGAAAGATTAATGGTGATTGTCAATATGATTGATGAGTTTATTCAGGAGAATTAGTGAGGTTAAGTGTAATGAAAAAAATGAGTTGGAAAGAAAAAATTAGAATCATCATAAGGCTTAGTCTATCAAACTCTGGCAGGAAAAAAGCAAATTATTTAAAGAAAAAAGGTATTTTCAAAGCATTTGGTGACAATAACTTTTGGTATTCTCGCATTATACCAGCCGATCCGCATTTAATGACTATTCACGATAATGTTAAAGTGGCAACTGATGTGTATTTTTGCACACACGATGTATTACATGATTTATTTAATGATGAAGGCAACCTTGAATATTCTTCGTTGATGTATAAGCGATATAGTGGAGAGATTGAGTTGCTTAACAATGTTTTCATCGGAGCTAAGTCCGTTATAATGTACGGGGTGAAAATTGGCCCAAATGCAATCGTAGCGGTTGGTAGTGTTGTAACAAAGGATGTTCCAGAGGGATGTGTCGTTGGTGGGAATCCCGCAAAGGTTATTGGTAAATATGAGGATGTGGCTTTAAAACGAAAGAATTGGTCTCAAGAAAATTAAACCCATTATCTTATAGGTTTTGATTGAAATATAAAGTACAGTTTGAGATAGTGAAGGGTGAGTTATGAATTTTGTAGCATTAGAAAATACAGGAAAAAGATTATTGGAACAGTTTCCATTTATTAAGCGTTCATGTAAGAGGGTTTATCAGCTGGGCATGTATGCACTATCAGATGAGAAATTCAAATCAGAAGGTGAAGTGATTCGAGTATCACCGGATGATAACTATGAATATTTTTTTGGTTATTACGATAAATCCCCGTGGGACATTACCGATAGATATATGATTTGCTTAAAAGTGCGCCAAGCATATAAGTCCGTGGCTCCGAAAGAAGATGCAGAGATTATTCTTCTTGATACAAAGAACGGTAATAAGCCATACAAAATTGCTGCGACACATGCTTGGAATGTACAGCAGGGCTGTATGGCACAGTGGTTGGGGCCGGACTTCTCAGAAAGAATTATTTTTAATGATTTCAGAGGGGAAAAGTACTGTTCCGTGATTTTTAATGTTAAAACGAAGTCAGAAGAAAAGGTTTTACCCTTACCGGTGTATAGTGTTTCTTTAGATGGAGCTTTTGCTTTGAGCCTTGACTTTTCAAGATTACACAGGCTTAGAAAAGGATATGGCTATACCAACCTGTCTGATGTGACCGAAAAGGAATTATGTCCTGACAAGACCTGCATCTGGAAAATGGATTTGCAAACTGGTGAAGTAATGGAAATTCTGAAATATACCGACTTTGCAAACTTCGAACCTAGAGAAGAAATGAAAGGTGCAGAGCATAAAGTCAATCATCTTATGATTAGCCCAGATGGGGATAGATTTATGATCCTGCATCGCTGGTTCCAAAGGGGTAGAAAGTTTACCCGGTTGGTTACTGCCAAATGCGATGGGTCCGATATGTACAATCTGAATGATGATAATTTTACTTCCCATTGCTATTGGAAGAATAATAACGAGATTCTCTCTTTTATGCGTAAGTTTGAGACGGGTGACCACTATTATTTATTGAGAGATAAGACAAATGAATATAAAATACTTTGGCAGGAATTGAATACAGACGGACATTGCAGCTATTCTGCTAATGGCAGTTTGATAGTGACAGATGCATATCCTAATAGAAAGCGTCTTGCATCGGTATTTATTTGCAAAGAAGAGAGTAATGAAGCAACGAAAATTACCAGGGTTTTTGCTCCATTTCGTTATGATAACGATGTGCGTTGCGACTTGCATCCAAGATGGAATCATGCTGGGGATTGCGTATGTATTGATTCGGTACATGAGGGTAAGAGAGGATTATTTATCATTTCCATAACAAATCAATTGTAAAAAACTAGCTTGAAAATTAAGTTAGAATAGAATTCTAGTGTAATTCTATTCAACAGATTAACGCGGAGGAATATAACTATGGCTCATACATCAGATACTTTGCCCAAACCTTATGTTAGTGTAATCATACCTTGTTATAATGCTGCAAAAACATTACCACGGACACTAAAATCACTAGAAAATCAGTTATACAAAGACTTTGAAGTAATAATAATTAATGATGGCTCATCTGACGAAATTCATGAAGTTATAGATAAATATTTGAATCAGTCATCTTTGCATATTCGATATATAGTACAAAAAAATTCTGGTGTAAGCGTAGCTAGAAATAATGGATTAAGAAATGCTAAGGGTAAGTATATATGTTTCTTAGATGGTGATGATGTTTATCATAGAGAATTTTTAGATTTAATAGTTAAATTAGTGGAATTTAATAATATTGATGTGTCTTTTGCATATTTTGATAGAGATATAGAAAGTGTTTTAAACAAAAAAGGAGTCGATAGCAAAACCGCCTATATTATTAATATAGCCAATATAATGAAAACTTTTATGTATGAGAAAGAAAAAATCCATTTTGGCGGATTTATTTACAAAAAGGATATTATAGATGAGTTTAAGATTAGTTTTACAGCGGGAACAAAATATGGTGAAGATTTAGAGTTTGCTTGGAAATATCTGACCCATTGTAGTAATGGAATTATTATAAAAGATAAGATGTATGGTTATTATAATAACCCCTTATCCGCGGTAAACACAGTTAGTTGGAACAAGACGGATTTGGTTGAAGCTATGATTAGAGTTAAACAATATATGTTAGATGAAAATTGTGATTACGTTCACAAATTCAGTGATTATATGTTACCTCGTACAGTGTGGACGACAGCTAAAACCTTTGCTAAAGGGAAACGAAGGGATTTATATAAAAAATTCGTAACAACTTATCCAGTAAAAAAACATATGAAAAAATTAGCTATGAGAGCACCGAATAGACTACTTCGAATTTCATCAGCTCTATATTGCTTAAATTTATGGGTGTTTTATTATACCATCATCGCAGTTTACAAAAATAACTATAAAGCATGAGGTAGCTATGAATATGATTGCAAAAGAACAATTAAATAGTGAAAGCAATCCAATAGATATTATGATTATGGTATTAATTATTGCTGTATGCATGAGTGGTGCAACAATAATTTTCTCATATAGAATATATTTGATTTGGGCTGTTGCTCTTTTGATGCTTTTTAAATCACGAAATAGATGCATATATATAAACAGAAGTTTTATTGTTTTCATTATACTTACAATTTGGATGGGGTTAGGAATCATATATACACAGGATATGGTTGCAACAATAAAATTTTTTAGTATTTATCTTAGTTGCTGTCTTATATTGTCTAGACCATTTGATGAAAAAATATATTTACGAATTATGAATGCATTTGAAATTATTGCAATAATTGCAGCTATTTCTATTATTATATCCGTATTTATCCAAGATATGGTACCGAATAATTTTATGTTTTTCTTATCAAGAACGTATGAACAAACAATAAGCGAACTGCAGGGAGGAGCGTATTCGGGTTTTATCGGAGAACGTAGCGAAGCAGCTGTCATAATGAATATAGCTTTAGCGCTAACCTGGGGCAATTATTTTACAAAATCAGCATCAAACAAAAAAATGCTTGTATTGATGTTTATTTTATATATTGCCTTAATGCTGACAGGTAAAAGGACTTTGTTTGCTATCTCAGTGATTATTCCAATATTTTTTATCATGGTTTCAAAACAAGGTAAACGAAAAATTTATATTATTGGTGCTACGGTTGTTTTAGGGATTATTTTATATTTGTTATCCACGAATATTGATGCTTTGTCTAATCTGCTTTTGCGTTTTCAGGATAGTGACGATTATTTGACGATGAATGGAAGGGAACGATTATGGGAGGTTGCCATTAATATGTTTAAGGATAACCCGATATATGGAAGTGGAATAGGGAGCTATAATGCAATTGCCAATGATTCGGGGATTCGATTTGGAAATGGTGATCTTTGGATATATCAAGCCCATAATGTCTATTATCAAATATTTGCTGAAACAGGAATAATCGGAGGTACTATCTACTTAAGTTTATTGAGTTCTGTTTTTATAAGTGCATTTAAGTTATTCAAACGATTAACAGATTTATCAGTAATTCATCAAAAAATGCTATATTTTGTAATATATATGCAACTTTTGATTAGCATATATGGCTTTACAGGAAACTGGATATATTATCCAAATCAAATTATGATACAGGTAGTTACATTATCTATGATGATATTTTTGATCCATACATATAAGGGGAAATTGCATCAGTAAAATTTTAGGCAATTAAAGGGAGTATAACATGAACAAAAAAATTGGAATTGTTACTTTTCACAAGGCGGTTAATTATGGTGCTGCACTACAATGTTTCGCTTTATACCGTGCAGTAAAGAGTGCTGGTTATGATTGCGAAGTGGTGGATTACTTATATGATAATTATAAGCGCAATAATACGTTTCAAGGAAGGCTTTCAGGTGGGTTTAAAAAGATAACAGAATATATATTAATGTATCCGACACATTCTATTCGCAAGAAGAAAATTGAAAAATTTTTGAGGCAAAATACTACATTATCAGAAAAACTATATACACCCCAGAACATTGCAGATTCAAATCAGATTTATGATAGTTTTATTGCTGGTAGTGATCAGATATGGGATTTAAAAAAAACAGGGAATGATATTAATTTTTATTTATCCTTTGTAAAGGATGCTAAAAAGAAAAACTCTTACGCTGCTAGTTTAGGTGAGCTTACACCTTCGGTGATGGAGTGCTTAAGGCGGCAGCTATTGGATTTTAACCATATTTCTGTTCGCGAAAAAGATTTGCAAGAGGCGGTTGAATTTGAAACAAAGCGAACTGCAGAATTGTTGATAGATCCAACTTTTTTGATTGATAAAATTGAATGGATGGAGCACGCTGTCACTCCAAAAGAAAATGATTATATTTTGGTTTATACCTTAGCGAAGTCTCCTGATTTATTTTCGTTTGCAAAACATCTTGCCCAAAAAACCGGTTTAAAAATTATATATTTGTCAGTTAGAGTAGAAAGACCTCTTCACACAAAAATTGTTTCAACTGCTGGTATCGACGAATATTTAGGATACTTTAGTAAGGCAAAATATGTTCTTACAAATTCATTTCACGGGACTGCTTTTTCAATTATCATGGAAAAAGAGTTCTTTATTGGTTTGCATAGAGAAGCACATATGGGTAATGCACGAATGGAAACATTACTCGATAAATTTGGGCTAAAAAATCGTTTGCTTGAAAATAATTTGGAATTAGATTTGAACAAAACCATTGATTATGAATTAGTACGTTCACGGATTAAACAAGAAAAAGAGTCTGCCTTCACATTTTTGAATAAGATTATTACTAATATAGAATAGTATTTGCTGTGTTTTAGAATATTAGTTTAATATTCAGTAAGTTTGGAACAAGTAGCGAGGATTAAAGTAGATGCTTAATAAAATATTTAATAAGCTTAAATTATCAATAAATATGAGAAATGTCGCTAAGATTAGCAGTGGAACGATGGTTGGTCAAATAGTTTCCTTTATTACATTACCAATATTTACTCGAATATATGGGGTAAAGATCCTTGGAGTTTGGGCAACGATGTATTCGATCTCAATTATAATTAATTCATTTTCAGACTTAGGTTTGACAAATGCAATTATGATTGAAGAAAGTGAAGAAGATACACTCTTGATCTATAAAGTGGTTTCTACAATTGGAGTAATATTGAGTATTCTTTCTGGTGTAGTTATTTTTATTTACAATTACCATACAAACCCCTCCGCTTATACCGAACATTATATAATTTCACTTATGATTATAATTATTGCTTTTACTTTTCAGCAGACACAAATATGTTATACATGGCTTAATAAAAAAGGTCAGTACAATATATTAATGAAAAACCCCATTATTAACAATCTATTGGCAGGTGTTATGGCTATTGGTTTGGGCTTGATGGGGCAAATTACCTACGGATATTATATCGGGATGATGCTTGGGCAAATTGTAACGCTAATTCATTTAAAACGATATTTGCCAAACGCAACATTTTTGTTTAGTACAAAGGATTTTTATAAGATAGTAAAATTAAAACGTGAGTTTGTTATTTATCAAATGCCTACGAATATTATTACCCAGGTTAAAAACCAACTCCCTGTTTTGTTGATCCGGGCATTATTTGGAGCTGAAACGGTAGGCTATTATTCGATTTCGGTAAAAATCCTAAATATACCACTTAATTTGCTGGCAACAGCAATTGGCCGGGTTTATTATCAATCGATTGCCTCAATAAAAGATGATGTTATTACAATTAGTAATTTTACATATAGAAACTTGAAAAGAGCAATGAATATAGCAATACTTCCCATAATATTACTATATTCTCTCTCTGATGTGCTAATACCTATAGCACTTGGTCCTGAGTATGTCATTGCTGGTAATATGATAAGAATTGTTGTTTTTAATGCATTTTCCACTTTTATGCTGTTGTCATCACGGGGACTTGAAATTGTATTAAATAAACAAAAGTATTCAATGATTTCGACAATTATTCAATTAATTGCCTGTGTGCTTAGCTTGATGGCGGGTTGTTATATTTTTAACAACATTTACAAAGGTTTAGCATTGATGTCAGCTTGCGTTTTTTGTATACAAACATGGTTTTTTTGTGCACTATTTAACACAATGAAGTTCTTATGGTCGAAATATGTTAAGGATGTATTAGTTTCACTTGTAATTATTGTATGTACATCATACTCGATACGAATGTTATTGTTGTTGTTCGGTGTGCTAAGTAAACTTTAATTTGGCTTAGCTGAATGAATTACTGATGATTTAAATGAACCAAAAGTTTTAACAATTTTAATGAGGGTAACCAACTCAAGGATGAGGTAAAGCGATATAAGGAGCGGTTTAGGGGGATTATAGTAAATGATGGGAGGGAATGATTAGTTGAAAAATGCCAAAGCTATAAAATCTAAAAAGATTATTCTTTTTAATCAAAAACAAATGTGTTGTGGATGTGAAGCTTGCGTAAGTGCGTGTACAAAACAAGCTATTGCTATGGAGAGTGATGATTACGGATTCCTTTATCCAACAATTGATAAAGAACTTTGTATTTTTTGTGGAATATGCAAAAAAGTATGTGCCTTTCAAAATGTATTCGAAGGAAACGAACCAAAAGTTTGCTATGTGGCGTGTAATAAGAATGAAAAACAATTGGGTATTTCTTCGTCTGGTGGTGCATTTTCGGCAATTGCCACAGACTTTTTGGAAAATGGAGGCGTGGTATTTGGAGCGACGCTGGACAAAGAAAGTAATAATAAAACAGATGGTGAACGGGAGCTGGTACCTAAGCATATAGCAATACACGAACTTAAGGATATGGTGAAATTGCAAGGCTCTAAGTACGTTCAAAGTCACATTGGAGATACTTATAAAGAGGTAAAGAATTATTTATTGGCAGGACGTCGGGTTTTATTTTCAGGCACGCCTTGTCAGATTGCTGGTCTTAAAGCATTTTTACATAAAAAATACGAAGATTTACTTACCGTCGATATAATTTGTCATGGTGTTCCTAATGCGGATTTTTTTAAAACATATTTGTCGTTGCTTGAAAAAGAAATGGGTGGAAAAATCATTGATTTTGAATTTAGAGATAAAACAAAAGGCTGGAAATCGATGATTGGAAAGGCTACGGTAAAGATGAAATGGGGGGGAGTAAAAACAAAAACTGTTTATGGTGACGAATCCTCCTACTACAATTTATTTTTAAAAGGTTTAATTCTTAGAGAAAGTTGTTATGAGTGTAAGTATGCCTGTAGAAACAGACCCGCAGATATAACTATCGGTGACTATTGGGGAATAGAGCATGAACATTCGGAAATTTTGTCAGATACTAAAGGACCGTATTCAGTAGAAAAAGGTATTTCTTGTATTATTGTTAATACTGCAGATGGAATCAAATGGATTCAAAAGAACAGGATTCGATTACATTTGGTTGAATCTACATTTGAAAAAATTGGTCATAAAAATGGAAATTTATATCACCCATGTACAAAACCACAGACATGGAAAAATTTAATGGATATTTATAGTAAAGAAGGGTACATAGGAGTAGATAAATATTTTTATAAAAAAATGGGAATGCAAATTTATTTTAAGAAAATCAAAAATTGTATTCCGCGCAACCTAAAAAATGCAATTAAGAATTATGTAAAAAGTAGTTAATGAATATTAAAGGAGAACAACTATGGACAATGTAACATTTAAAACACTTTCCCTACAAACCCAAACCCCGAAGACTATAACCCACCCACTAAACATAGCAGTAGCAGGGACCGGCTACGTTGGCTTAGTCTCAGGCGTATGCCTGGCTCACAGAGGACATCATGTAACTTGTGTTGATATTGATGTGATGAAAGTAACAATGATGCAACAAGGAATTTCCCCAATCTATGAACAGGACTTAGAGGAATTAATGTATCTTAATAAAGACAGATTAACATATACTACCGACTACAAATCAGCCTACAAGAATGCAGATGCAATCTTAATCGGCGTTGGAACTCCGGAACAGCCTGACGGCTCTGCCAACTTGTCTTACATAGCAACAGTCGCAAGACAGATAGCCGAAACAGTAGAAAAGGACTGCCTCGTTGTGGTGAAATCCACAGTCCCTGTAGGCACCAATGACAAAGTGGAGCAATTTATTGAGGACTTTCTGCCCAGAGACGGTGAGAATGATAATCTTGGTAAGCATAAGAAGATAAAGGTCGAAGTAGCAAGTAACCCAGAGTTCTTGGCTCAAGGTACAGCAGTGCGCGATACCTTGGAGGCGGCAAGAATTATCATTGGCACGGACAGCAAAACAGCAGAAGAAACTTTGATGAAGGTTTATGAACCCTTTGGCTTGCCCATTGTATCCGTGTCAAGAACGTCTGCTGAGATGATTAAGTATTCTTCCAATGACTTTCTCGCGTTAAAAATATCCTATATGAACGACATCGCTAACCTTTGTGAATTAGTGGGCGCGGATATACAGGACGTGGCTAAGGGGATGGGATTTGATAGTAGAATAGGTAGTAAATTCTTAAATGCCGGTATTGGTTACGGCGGCAGTTGCTTCCCTAAGGATACGAAAGCCCTGGATTATTTGGCTAAGCAAAATGGCTATGAGCTTAGGACGGTTAAGGCTGCTATTGATGTGAATAAAGACCAGAAAATACTTTTATATAGGAAGGCATGTCAGAGACTCATCACATTTAATGGGCTTAAAGTGGCAGTGCTTGGGCTGACATTCAAGCCGGGGACCGATGATTTGAGAGAGGCTCCATCGTTAGAAAATGTACCGTTGTTGTTAGAGCAGGGGGCAGATATTTATGCCTATGATCCTGTTGGGATTGATAACTTTAAGAAGGCATTTCCTGAGACGGGTATACAGAATGAAAGGGAGTATGGCAAGGGTAGTATTAAATACGTAGAGAGCATTGAAGAAGCACTTCAAGGCGCTAACGTCTGCTTCATCTTTACAGAATGGGGAGAGGTAAAAGCTGTGAAGCCGGACGATTATAAGAGACTGATGCGCACACCACTGGTTTATGATGGAAGGAATATTTACGGCGTGGAAGATATGAAGGAAAGTGGCGTGAAATATTACTCTATAGGTAGGAAGTAAGTAAGTAAGGCCATTCCATCTCAGTAAAAGGAGATCAACTAATATGATTGAAGGATATCAAGAATTAGACCCCAGTAAAACCTACTTAATCACCGGTGGTGCTGGGTTCATCGGATTTTTCCTGTCCAAGAAGCTGTTGGAGCATGGATGCAGAGTCGTTGGAATTGATAATATGAACGACTATTATGATGTTAATTTGAAGTATAACAGATTGAAACAGTTGGAAGGATATGACCGCTATACCTTCATCAAAGGGGACATCTCTGACAAAGACACTATCACGAACGTCTTTAAAGAGAACAAGCCAAACATTATCATGAATCTGGCAGCTCAAGCTGGAGTTCGCTACAGTATTGAAAATCCTGATTCCTATATTCAGAGCAATATCATCGGATTTTATAATATTTTAGAGGCCTGTCGTCATAACCCGGTCGATCATTTAGTTTATGCATCCTCCAGTTCAGTTTACGGAGCGAATGCGAAAGTACCGTTCTCAACCGATGATCAGGTCGACAATCCCGTTTCACTTTATGCGGCTACTAAAAAATCAAATGAGTTGATGGCGCATACCTATAGCCAATTATACGGCACACCTTGCACAGGATTGCGGTTCTTTACCGTTTACGGTCCGATGGGAAGACCGGACATGGCCTATTTCGGTTTTACTCAGAACATATTTAATGGCGAGCCAATTAAGGTGTTTAACTATGGTGACAGCTATAGAGACTTTACATATATCGATGATATCGTTGAATCTGTGGCAAGAATTTTGTGCAATCCACCTGCAAAAAGAGTTGATAAGGACAGTATTCTAAACGGCATACAATATGCGGTCTACAATATTGGCAACAATCAACCTGAGCAATTGATGGATTATATCGCAGCACTGGAAACGGCGCTAAGTAAGGCAGTCGGGAGGGAGATTGTCGCTAAGAAAGAGTTCTTTCCCATGCAGCCGGGTGATGTTAAGGCCACCTATAGTGATAGTTCACCTTTGGAGAGGGATTTTAATTTTAAACCGAGTACAAGTATTGAAGAAGGGTTACAGAAGTTCGCTGATTGGTATGTCGAGTATTATAAGGTGAAATCGAGATTCGATTAGGGAAACAATAAAGTTATTTAAGATAAGGACCTAAGTATAGATACTAAGTATAAATACTAAGATAAAGGAGCATTGAACTGATGAAAGTTGGAGTTATGTCTATGCAACGCATAAAGAATTACGGTTCTTTTCTTCAAGCTTATGGGCTAAAAATGACCATTGAAAATCTAGGACACGAAGTCGTATTTGTAGATTATAAGATCGAGAAACCCATTGTTCCTTCTAATAATGACCAAGGCGTTATATATAGAAGTGCAAGAGAAGTCTACCATATGATAAAGAGAGTGGCCTATAAGAAAACATTGTCTGGCCTCTTTGATATGAAATATTTCGCTATGCTTGGTCTAAGCGAAAGAAGAAACTACAGAACCAGAGTAGATGTCTTGGTGATTTGCAGTGACGAAGCCTTCAACTGTTTACAGACAAACCCGAATGTAGGGTATTCAAAAGAGCTGTTTGGCAAGGACAATAATGCTGACAAAGTAATAAGTTATGCGGCCAGTTGTGGATATACGACACTTAAGGGACTTAAGAACTATGGAATAAACTATGAAGTGGGAGAGCTGCTTAGGGCATTCTCTAGTATTTCCGTGAGAGATATCAACTCATTTAAGGTAGTGAAAGAGCTGACTGGTATACCTCCCGTTATAAATGTTGACCCAATTATTATTTCTAATTTTGATAAATTGATTCCGCCGCAGAGCGGACTCAACAATTATATACTAATTTATGCTTATGGGGATCGAATCAACTCTGAAGTCGAGATAAAGGCAATCAAGCGATATGCAGAAAAGTACAACAAAAAGCTGGTTTCAGTGGGAACGCATCAAAAGTGGACGGACATAAAACTTGAAGCTGATCCGTTTGAGCTTTTAGCATATGTGAAAGGTGCAGACTATATCATAACCGATACATTCCATGGGAGCATCTACGCTATCAAATATAACAGACCGTTTGCGACTATCGTACGAGAAAGCAATAAGCAAAAACTTAGAGATTTGTTACAGAGATTTTCGGTTGAAGATAGAGAAGTCAGGGATATGGATAAGCTGGAGGAAATTTTACAGAGGCCGATAAATTTTGAGAGAGTTAATCGTATTATCAGCGTGGAGACAGAGAAGTCCATCAGATATCTAAAGGAAAATATTAGGGTAGCATGTGAAGAGGAACTAGACTCGATGTTCAACTTTAGTTGAACGAGTTCACTAAAAGGAGAGCGAAGAATATGCGTAAAATTCGTAAAGCAATAATTCCAGCGGCAGGATTGGGAACCCGTTTTTTGCCAGCAACAAAGGCTCAACCAAAAGAGATGTTGCCTATCGTGGATAAACCAACTATTCAATATATTGTGGAAGAGGCTATTAAAGCTGGAATCGAAGATATTGTTATTGTGACGGGGAGGAATAAGCGGGCCATAGAAGACCACTTTGATCGTTCCATGGAGCTTGAGGTGTTCTTAAAGAAAAATGCAAAAGAGGAACTGTTAGATTTAGTGCAGGATGTCGCTCAGATGGCCGATATTTATTACGTTCGGCAAAAAGAGGCGTTAGGCTTGGGACATGCTATCTATAGCGCTCGCAAGTTTATTGGTAATGAACCATTTGCGGTCCTTTTAGGGGATGACATTATTTGTTCTGAAGTGCCTGCTTTACGTCAAATGATAAATCAATATGAGCGCTATGGTGCAAGCATAGTCGGGGTTCAAGAAGTTCCCCTATCGGATACGTCCAAATACGGGATCGTGGATGGTGAAAAGTTTGCGGATCGGCTTTATCGTGCCAAGGATATGGTGGAGAAACCTCGTCCAGAAGATGCCCCAGAAACTCATTTAGCTATAATGGGACGGTATATTTTGAATCCAGAAATCTTTGATATCTTGAGTGTCCTTCCAGCGGGTAAAGGTGGGGAGATTCAGCTCACGGATGGGATTAAGGAACTTGGGCGGTTTCAGGAAATCCTTGCCTATGAATTTGAAGGTCGGAGGTATGACGTTGGAGACAAGTTAGGGTTTGTGGAAGCAACGATCGAATACGCCTTGCGTCGAGGAGATCTTTCGGAGGATCTTATTATTTTCTTACGTAATTTGATTCAGAAAACAGAACGCTCGGCTTAAGAGCCTCCCGCATCCGGCGCTCGCTCGCTCCTCTCGGCATGGGACGGGTACTTCCTGAAGATTTTCGAACCGACCATTAAATGATTCAACTGAGAGAGGACTAAAATTGTTGTGCTGTTACCTTTAAAAATTGCGTGGCGGTTTCTGCTTGATAAAAAATTACAAACGCTCTTAGTCATTTTCGGCATAGCCATAGGAGTCTCTGTTCAGATTTTTATCGGTCTGGTCAGTCAAGGACTTGAAAAGACATTAGTCAATAAAATTTTAGCTTATAGCCCCCATATTACCGTGTACTCCAAGAGTGGAGGATTTAGTGACTGGCAGAAGGAAGCGGACAGGATCAGAAGTAATTTCCCGGAAGTTGAAGCGGTATCCCCAAATGTCAATAACCAAGCGTGGATAAAACTTGAGAAAATGGCGATCCCTATACTTGTACGGGGGTTTAATATTACAGACACCGAGCGTCTATATAACATTACAGCGGCAATTTACGAAGGAAGTTTACCGGTTAATGATAATGAAATTTTACTCGGCAAAGAATTAGCGGAACGATTAGGTGTCAAGGTCGGGGATGAAGTCAGTATCTTAACCCTTGGTAGACAAACGGTGACTATGAAAATTGTTGGTTTGTATGATTTTGGAGTAACTAAAATTAATAATGCGTGGGTGATTACGAATTTGACTACCGCGCAAAACTTCATCGGTTTTGGTAATAAAGTGACGGGGATTGAATTAACGATTGACGACCCATTTCAAGCAGATGTTGTCAGTGACCAAATTAGCAGCGCCCTGACAGGGGAAGAGTTAGCTCTTACTAATTGGAAAGATCAGAATCAGTTAATAGTCAGTGCTATCGTAGGCCAAAAAATAGTCACCCTTGTCATCCAATTCTTTATTATGCTGGCGACCATTATAAGTATTGTCAATACTTTGACAATTAACGTCTTCCAAAAATCGAAACAAGTTGGTATTTTAAAGGCAATGGGTCTTACGGACTTTTCGGCGAGCCTTGTCTTCTTCTATCAAGCTTTATTACTTAGTCTTGTAGGAATCGCAATTAGTCTTGGTTTCCTTATTGTCTTTCTTAGAGGATTTAATCAATATATTGTCACCGCACAAGGATTGCCTGTGGTTAATGTCACAGTGGATTATAGGTTCATTGCGCTGTCTATCCTTATTTTCTTTGTGGTTTCAATGTCAACTGCCATTTTCCCTGCGCTCAGGTGTATTAAATTAAACCCAATTGAGGTAATTAAAAATGCCTAATGTCATTGAATTGATAAATGTTAACAAAACTTATGGGACTCGGGTAAAGTCGCAAATTCTCTACGATATTAATTTAGAAATTGAGGAACACAGCATTAACTCGGTTGTCGGAGCCTCGGGAAGTGGTAAAACGACGCTTTTAAATATCATGGGTACTCTCGATAGGCCCACTTGTGGGGAAGTTATCATTGATGGATCTAATACTAAAAATATGACGCAGTGCAAATTAGCTAAATTGCGGAATCAGGCGATAGGGTTTATTTTTCAATTTCATTTTTTATTACAGGAGTTCAATGTTTTTGACAATGTCCTTATGCCTAGTAAAATACAAAGAAACAACCGATCTGAAGCGGAGGAAAGGGCGAATCGCTTATTAGATATGTTAGGGTTATATAAGTATCGCCGATACAATGTCCTTGATCTATCCGGAGGTCAACAGCAACG
>LOEW01000147.1 GCA_001516045.1 Desulfosporosinus sp. BRH_c37 | reverse complement strand
TACAAATATATTGGGGGAGAGCGCTGCCCCATAGTAGATACTTGGTGGCAAACGGAAACGGGTATGATTATGATGACGCCCGTTCCAGGGATTACTCCCCTAAAGCCAGGATCGTGCACGATCCCGTTCCCTGGTGTCCATATAGAAATAGTGGATCATGTGGGGGACCCCGTTCCGAAAGGTGAGGGTGGGTATTTAGTGGTTCGCGAGCCCTGGCCGGCGATGCTTAAAACGGTATATGGTGATGACAAACGCTATGAGGACACGTATTGGAACCAGATCGCGGGCGTATATTTTACCGGGGACGAAGCAAAATGGGATGAAGATGGTTATTTCTGGGTGATTGGGCGTGTGGATGATGTGATCAATGTCTCAGGGCATCGGATCGGAACGGCGGAAGTAGAAGGTGCTTTGGTGGATCATCCAGCGGTTGCTGAAGCAGCCTGTGTGGGTAGAACTCACGAAGTAAAAGGTCAAGCGGTGTTTGCCTTCGTCAGTCTAAAAGAAGGAATTGTAATCCACGATAAGCTAATTGATGAACTGAAAGCGTATGTTGTACTAAAAATCGGTTCGCTTGCGCGACCAGATGACATTTTTTTGAGTGCTGAATTACCTAAGACTCGAAGTGGAAAGATTATGAGGCGTCTTCTTAAGGACATCGCCGAGGGTCGCGAAATGGGGGATACCAGCACCCTGGCAGATGCTACGGTCATAAATTTTCTGAAGAAGAACGTTGAAACCCGGAGAGTCCTAGAAACGCAGGATGCTCCGCTAGGTAAGGTTGCTAGTAGTAGATAAACTTAAGATTTAATGCAAAGGACAAGTTAGGGCTAGAGCGGGAGAAATTCCCGCTCTATTGAATTTTTAGACGTATCAGTATATTGCTCCATGGGCTACTAGATCTTCAGCCATCTTAGAAATTTCACCAAGTGTCTTAGTAAGATTTACTACATCTACGGCTTGATTTTCACTGACCAATGACATTTGCTTAATGTACTCTATTAAACTACTAACTGTATCATTGACTTCCGTTATATCTGTGGAAATAGCTAACGCGGACTGTTTTGCGCCCTCAGACAGTTTTCTAACTTCATCGGCAACTACTGCAAATCCCCTCCCCTTATCGCCGGCCCTTGCAGCTTCGATAGATGCATTCAATCCCAAGATACTGGTTTGTGCAGATATCATACGAATATCTTGCGTTATCTTATTAATTTTCTCAAGACTAGTTTTCGCAACGGAAGTGCTGATTTCCATATGCTTCGCCGTGGCTGCCAGTTCCTCGCTAGTAGCAGAGAGCTCTTCAGATGTTGTATAACTACCTATCACTAGTTTTGATAAATCTAAACCAGCCTTCTTCAAGTCATCATACCGTTTATCGGATACTACAACTGTTATCGCACCTTCCATCACCTCATTATTCGTTAGTGGATTAGCAATTGCTATATATGACACGCCAAACGGTGATTGCTCTATTGGCATTCGCATAACAAGTCTCTTCTTCTCCTTCATACACCGAAAAGACACCGTTTTTTCATTCGTAATATCATCTTTCTTTACACCCAGATTTAGATTTTTATTGTGAAGAGCAAATATCACCTTTTCAGGACCGGTGACAACAACTGTGACATCCTCATCGTAAAATTCTTTAATAAATGGAGCCATTATAAGTGCCTGTTCTAAATTCATTGCATAATTCTCCTTTAATATTGTAAAATTTACATCAATTAATCCTCAATAAAAATTTTTTAAAAATAAAAAGGGTATTTAAATAGTTTGCAGAATATTTTATATATTGAATTATTGAGAAAGAGGATTGATAGTTATGAACTGGTTTAAAAACAGAACAACCTCATTTAAAATTAATTCGATAATGATTCTGTTAGCAGTTTTTATGGCTGGGTTAGGCTTGGCGGGGTTCTATTACACTCGAAAGGCCAATGTAGATTTAAATTACTTATACTCAAACAATTTATTAGCGGTTAAGAATCTTAATGAAATTCGCACTCAAACAAGGACTGGGGAAGCGATCACTTACGAATTGTTATTAGGATCATATGATTTTACTATCAAGAATAAAATGTTGGATGACTTAAAGAAAACTGAAGGGATCACAGAAAAACTGTTTGCTGAATTCTCAGCTAAGGTAACTGAGCCCTATGAACGAGATAGAATATCTAAATTATCGGAGGATCTGAAGAATTACAAGGGAGAACGTCAAAATGCAATCTCAATTAATTCACTTGGTGATGAGAAAGGAGGGTACAATTATTTCTATAAAAATGCTAAAGATACATTAGATGAAATAAACACAATCCTTACTGAACTTGCCGAGTATAATTCAACATCTGCAGAAAAAACTATTACCAACGAAAATCTTGAATATGCCAGTGCGAAGAAGGTACTTGCTGGGTTACCAGTTATCGCGATATTAATAGCTGTTATGTTGGGTTTCCTTGTGGCACGTTTAATTGCTAATCCACTTATCGTAATGTTAGCAAGTGTCCAAGAGGTTGCTTCGGGAAATTTAGGTATTCAAGACCTTAAAGTCAGAACAAAGGACGAAGTGGGGAAATTAGGTTCTGCATTTAATACTATGACAGATAGTTTGCGTGAGCTTGTTAAGCAGGTTTCTCAAGCGTCAGGATTTGTTATGACAGCATCACAGGAACTTACTGCGATTACCGAACAAAATGCCCAAGCGACAAGTCAAATAGCCACTGCTGTTGATGAGGTTGCCCTAGGAACCGAAAAACTGACTATGGCTGTTAATGAAGCTACCGTGTCCATTGAACAACTATCAGGGAGTGCTCAGAATGTGGCGGAAAATAGTTCAAGTGTTGTTAATTTAACTCATAATGCTGCAGGTACTACGGTCGAGGGACAACAGTCAATTGATGAGGTTATAACACAAATGGATAACATCGGGCGTAGGACTGGTAATGTGCAGCAGACTATTGAAAATCTTGCAGCTAGTTCTAGTCAAATTCGGGATATTGTCAGCGTAATATCCGAAATAGCTTCTCAAACAAATTTGCTTGCTTTGAATGCAGCGATTGAAGCTGCCCGTGCAGGGGAACATGGACGAGGTTTTGCAGTTGTAGCTGATGAGGTTAGGAAATTAGCTGAACAATCCCAACAATCTACTACTCAGATTGCTAACCTTATCTACGAAAATGAGCAAAACATTGGTGAAGCAGTTACTGCAATGAAGGCCGAGGTTGATGATGTTAACGCAGGGATTAATATTGTAGGTAAGGCGGGTAAATCTTTTGCTAAAATAGCTGAATTAATTAATGAAGTTTCTGTCAAAATACAAGAAATCTCAGCAGCTACCTATCAGATGGCCACTGGTGCCAAACAAATGGTTTCCACTGTGCATGAAATAGATAATGTCGGTAGGAATTCTTCCAGTCAAGCAGAGACGGTTTCAGCAGCTGTTGAAGAACAATCTGCATCGATGGAAGAAATCGCTTCGAGTAGTCATAACCTTTCTCAAATGGCTCAAGAGCTTGAACAGGCAGTTAGTAAATTTAGAGTTTAATATTCGGTCATAGATTTTCTTAGATTGTTTAATTATTCTTTTAAAGAGACCTCATTGTTTTAACGTCATGGGAGGTCTTTTTAGGGTGGTAAAATAATTATTAAATTTTGAAAATATAATTAAATTAGACATTAAATTTGCAGGAAATTTATTTGATTATTGAGAATTAATAAATAAAAAGAACAATGAGGTGGAATCTTGCCAGAAACTTTAGAACCCGCTTTCCCTTTGAATCCTTTATGGACAAAGAAATTCCTTCTATTAATAGTAGCTAACTTTGCCGTCTATATCAGCTTTTATATGCTGATTCCCTCTCTGCCCATCTATATCAAAGTAATAACTGGAAAGGAAGCTTTATCCGGTTCGGCGATGAGCATATTCCTCCTAGCCGCTGTGCTATTTCGTCCCTTTGCTGGGCGTATAGTTGATACTCGACAACGCAAAGGCGTTTTTTTATTCGGTTCGGCCATCTTTTTTGTTAGCGCTCTGGCTCTTAACTGGGCACCCACTCTAGTAATCCTCTTGTTGGCTCGCTTTGTCCAAGGTTTCGGCTGGGCGTATTGTAACACTGCTGCTGGCACTTTGGCCAGCGATATTATTCCTAAACATCGCTTTGCAGAGGGGATGGGTTACTTCGGTTTGTCTTTAAGCATAGCCATGGGGATTGGCCCTGCATTGGCCCTTTTTCTGATGCAACGTTACAATTTTCAACTGATGTTTTATGTTTGTGCGGGATCCGTGTTGATATCTTTTTTATTAGCAATTTTCATAAAGCACCATAATAGTACATTGCCGGACAAGCCCCAGAACAATTCTACGGTGGTAGTAAAAACAACGCTCTTAGAAAAGAAGGCCTTGCGTCCTTCCCTGGTGATATTCTTCCTATCAATAAACTACGCTGCTATTATCTCTTTCTTGGCTCTATACGGCCAATTTCGCCAAGTGCCTGATATCGGAGTTTTTTTCATAGTGTATGCCATAAGTATTACCATTTCTCGACCTTTATTCGGTCGCTTAGCCGATCGCAGGGGATACGACATCGTTATGGTGCCTGGGATAATACTATGTACACTCACTCTGGTCATTCTTTATTTAGCCCACAGCCTGCCGGTATTTATATTAGCAGGTTTGATTTATGGAGTAGGCTTTGGTGCAGTCCAGTCGACGACACATGCGCTTTCTGTTTTGCATGTGTCGCCGGAGCGACGTGGAGCTGCCACGGCCACTTATTTCACTTTCTTAGATTTAGGTCTGGGTCTTGGCTCCATCCTGTGGGGCTTTGTGGCCCAGGCAGTCGGATACGATGTAATGTACCTATTAGTAATCCTCCCAACACTGGTTTCTCTACTCGTGTACCTGCTTTTTGCCCGCAAAGCCACAGTGAACTCGTTCAACTTAAGTTGAATATCGAGACTTCGGTGACTTAAGTCATCCTACGTGCGAAGTATTCGTTAAGGGTTGTGCGCTTTCGGCGATACTCTATCCTTGGATCTAAGTTCATTTCCTAAAAATATTCAAGTAAAGAAAACTTTGTGGTGCCCGAAGACACTGTCTTCGGGTTTTATCTATTGGCAAGGGTCCTTTTTAAAATCTTTCCACTGAGGTTTTTAGGTAGATCAGATATAAATTCCACAACCCGAGGAGCTTTATAAGCTGCCATTCGTTCCTTACAAAAAGCAATGATCTCGGTTTCATCAGTTTGGCTGCCCTGTCTCAGGGTAATAAACGCTTTAGGAATTTCACCCTTCACTGAATCCGGGACCCCAACTACTGCTACCTCAAAGACAGCCGGATGGGTATACAAAACCTCTTCAACTTCCCTGGGATAAATATTATAACCTCCGCAGATTAGCATATCTTTTTTACGGTCAACGATATAGAGGTAACCATCCTCATCAGCTCGCGCAAGGTCGCCAGTATGGAACCAACCATCAACAAAAGCTTCCTCAGTGGCTTCGGGCATTTTCCAATACCCTTTAAACAGCCCTGGACCTTTGAGCACGATCTCGCCAACTTCTCCTTGGGGAACTAATCGATTATTTTGGTCTGCAATAATAACCTCCCAAGTATCCGAAGGCAAACCGATTGAACCGACTTTTCCGTGTCCTAAGCGACCATAAGTAGCCGTAGAACTGGTTTCAGTAGCACCATAATTCTCACAGAAATTTACCCCAAAAGTTTCCTCAATCTTCGTAATATAATCGGCGGGCATTGCCGCACCGGCTGATTGGGCATTACGCCAAGCCTTAAAATCATACTTTTGAGGGTTTTCCAGATAGGTTTGCAACATATAGATATACATTGTCGGGACAGCCGCGAAATGAGTTACTTTGAACTTGGAGATAAGTTCTAATGCTTTTTCTGGATAAAAGCGCGGCGTAGTTACCACGGCTGCACCCTTGTACATTGGCGACAATACTGTAGTAACAAAGAAGATGTGACAAAAAGGTGTGCCAGTAAAAGAAACATCTTGATCAGTCACTAAATTCACATAACAAGAATTTAATTCGGCCATCTTGTAAAAATTATTGTGAGTGAGCATGGCCCCTTTGGGATGACCCGTTGTTCCAGACGTATAGAGAATAGTTACTATGTCATCAGGAGAACAATCTACCAACTCGAGCTCATCGGATTCTTCCTCCAAAATTTGCGGAAATGAGAGTACATTGTATAGTTCATGCTCACCAACAATAATAATTTTTTCGATTGAAGGTATTCTATCCCTCATCCCTATTATACTGTTCATCGTTTCCCCAGCTAAAGCAACTAAAACTTTGGCCTCAGAATTGTTGGTGATATAGGTCATTTCTGCGCTTTTAAACATTACGTTAAACGGTACAGCTATTGCACCAAGCTTAACAATAGCAAAATAGGTAACAAGATAATCGGGGGAATTAGGCAGACAAACTGCAACTCGGTCACCTTTATTGACTCCCTGTACTCGTAAGGCGTTACCCATTTTATTAACCAACTGGTTAAATTCTTGCCAAGTATATTTCATCGATTCCGATAGCACTGCTGGCCAATTAGGAATCCGACAAACATTTCTTTCAATCATTTGGGCTAGATTCAATGTACCTCACTCCTTACTACTTGAAAATTTTCAAGTAAGGCTCAAACGACCTTAATAAGTGTACTAAGAATTATGCTTTAATAGTAGCAATGCTTTCAATACTTTTTCCTTTCATTTCAACAACAAATATTAGGGCCGTAAAACCGGCTATTATTGCTGGTATTGTAAAGAATAAAAGAGTACCGGTAAAACCAAACCCCATTTGTTGTACAGTACCAGCGGCGATAGGACCGAGGAATCCTCCAACGCGGCCAAAGGCCTGAGCCCACGCAACACCTGTATTTCTAAATTCGGTTGGGTACGCTTCAGCAAGGAGTGGTTGTGTACCACTTAAAGCCCAATTCATTACAAAACCTACTACCACGCTAAATAGAACAACTTGCCATTGGCTTGAAGCAAATCCTAGTAAAACAACTCCTACAGCTGTAAATATCCAACCCATAAAAACGTTTTTTCGGCGGCCAATGATATCTGCCACATAACCAGTACACAGCCCACCGATCATTCCAAAAATATTTTGTAAAATGGCGAAAGAATAACCCCTAATCAAACTGTATCCTTTTTCAACAAGTAGAGTAGGCAACCAGCCCGTTATACCATACATTATCATAGTGCCCATGAAGTA
>LOEW01000146.1 GCA_001516045.1 Desulfosporosinus sp. BRH_c37 | reverse complement strand
ATCTTGGTTGGGCCTCCAGGCTCGGGAAAGACGCTGCTGGCCAAGGCATATTCAGGGATACTGCCCTTATTAAGCGATCAGGAAAGTATAGAGGTTACCCAACTTTTTAGTGTGTCTGGGTTGCTTCGAAACAACGGGTCCTTGGTCCAACGTCGTCCCTTTCGAAATCCTCATCATACAGTAACCAAAGCGGGAATGATTGGTGGGGGAAGGGAGCTGCGACCGGGAGAGCTAAGCTTTGCTAATCACGGAGTGCTGTTCTTGGATGAGCTTCCTGAGTTTGCGCGCGAGGTCTTAGAATGTTTACGACAACCTTTGGAGGATCGCGAGTTGACGATTACCCGTCAGTCGGGGAGTATAACCTATCCTGCCCATGTAAGCGTCATTGCGAGTATGAATCCTTGTCCGTGTGGATATTATGGGGACCAAGGTCGAGTGTGTTCTTGCACACCTATGCAGATTCAAAATTATCGAGGAAGGATTTCTGGTCCACTTTTGGACAGTATTGGACACACGCAGAAATTCATTTCAACAGAGAAAGAAGAATCAAGCCATTAACCTATATGATTGATATATATATAGTTATTTAACTACTACAGCCACAGAATTGATGTTCTAAGCTCTTTAAACTTTGTAGTCGATATGACCGACCATAATTAAATTAAACAGTTTAGAATGCTAATTAATGTTAATTAACCCTGCTTATATTTCAAGCAGGGTATTTTTTTTCGCTAGTTAAAATGTAAATTATCGTTGAGTTTGTCGTCTATAAAAAACATACAGAAAGGGAATTAACGGAAGAAATTGCAGAATTGGCAAAATTATTTGCCCACTATAAAATACACTAGGAAAATTAACTACATAATCAGAATTTGTATATTCAAACCATACATCAAGCCATACCAAGAAATTAATACTCAGTTTAAATAAAAGAATAACTAGCGAAAGTATAAACGATATGAAGGTGATTCTTTTTAGATTCATATTATCCCTCTAAGTTCTTATTTTTTATTCCGGTTAAAAGGAAAATAACTTCTGAAAATCCATAAAACAAAGCACACTGAATAACTGAAGAAATTAAAGTAAAGATAATAACTGTACTTTTTAGTTCTTTAGGGAAATCGTCACTTCCACTAATTATTAAGGCACTAACTAACCCCATCACAAAAAGAGCAATACCAATATATTTAAGAGCAATACCAACAGGATTTAATTGATTTGTGTTTGCAGGTGGTAATCCAACCGATGTAGGTTTATCTTTTAATCCTAGCAAATAATTAACGTCATTTTCCAAAACTAATTCTCCTTTGAGTCAATTTGATTTCTCCATAAAACATAGAAGAATAAAACAATAGTAATATACATAAGAAGATCAACTACTTCTTCAATCCTATTTATAGTCGTATACCTTAGTGATATATTAGAAAAAAGAAAAACCAATTTAACTAAAGAGTTTATAGATATCCCTATTAATGCCAATAATGTGATTTTTTTTAGATTCATTCACTTCACCTCCATTTCCTCAACACTATATTCGGTAAAATTTCACAAAATCCTTTTATATGTTTTCACATAACTCTCCGGTCTTCCACGGCTTTTAGCCCCTTACCACAAGCCACGTTTATAATAAAATAAACACCTCTCTAAGGCTTCAGAATTTACAACTAAGCAATTCCACCCGCACCTCAAAAAGGATCAAGAATTACATTAAATACCCTGCTAAATTATGAGCGGGGTCTTTTCTCATTCTCTTGAATTTTTTTTATCGCAATGATATTATAGATGTTACAAAAAAGAAACTGAGATGTTGGCGCATCCCAGTTTAGTACAACTTGGTACAAGAATGTACGGCTCAATTGATTTTTGAATAAGAAGTAGCCTTTTCTTTGCGGGAGGGGGCTATTTCTTATTTATATCAAAACTGAATTTAAGTATACTAATAATCAAAAGACCAGAACCTATTATTACACTTATTACTTCGAAATTATTCATGTACTTACCACCCCCTTTCTGAAGGGTTGTGGCCGTTCATCTTGCTACCATATGTTGTATACAGTTAAATTTAATCACACTATATATTGTATGTCAAACTCAACTTTGGGCATAAACAGGCACGTCCTTTACTCCCTCTCCTATTTCTGCTCACAATCTCCTCCTACCTTATTTTTCACTTATAGTTACAAAGGAACTGGGATCATAATCTTCTCCACCACCTTTCAAAAAGTAAAGCGATTTCATCTTGGTAAACTACTTTTTATTCTGTTTTGATCTTTATAAACATATTTGTTCGCTTCGACCCTGCAAATCTCCTGCACTTCAGTCTTATGAAAATTTAACTATAACAAGTGGTTGTTGCTACACGGAGGATTTGTATGAATCATATCATCACCACCTCTCATAAATAGATTTAAATTTAAGCTTAATAATAATAAGATATTTTATAGTAGTTACAGTAGTATTACTTGTCAACATGTGGATAAGTCAATAAATTGTGCTGACTGACAAATGTATAAACTTTATCCACATGTCCACATATATTAATTATCTTGAAACTATTATTCATTAATGAAGACTCTTACTCGGATTGTATACGTTGATTCATTTCATTAACTTTTTTATAATAAAGGATCATTTTGAATAGCTTGAGTAATTTCATCATGAGCATGCATCACGCTAGTATGATCTTTTCCTCCAAATTCGTTTCAGATATCTTATTTAGCTATATATACCATCACTTCATTAAGAACTTGAAGGTTTTCTAACTTAGCTTCTTTCTTAGAATTACAATTATAAAGGTTTTCCTCTTTCCTAAAAGGCATATATTTTCATTGATATTCTTACAGAAGATGGCTATAATAAGAACAGTTGTTCTATTGATACCGAATATACATACTGTGAGGTGAATGAAATGAACGATGTATGCAATGATTGCGATCGAACGGCTTATTGTATGGAACCTTGTGAACAGTGGTTAATTCAACATGATAAATGCCCAGTGTGCCAGAACAAACTCATTCGCGTGGGTGGCTGCACGGAATGTATAACTGGTGATTGGGCGAAGTGTGGGTAGTATGAAAGTGCTAATGAAACCTATTGACATGATTGCATGGTTTACTAAGCATGGTGTTCCAAATCCGATAAGATTTAGGATTGACGATCAGGTCATTAAGGTTCAGCAAGTGACATCGAAGTCAGAAGAAAAACTAGCAGGGAATAGGATGATTATTTTTAGGTGTCAAAGCGAAATCAACGGAGTGTTAAGGGCGTTTGAACTAAAGTATGAGTTACAGACCTGTAAGTGGTTCTTGTTTAAAATGTAAGAGAAGCGTTGGTGCAAAAGTGGATGCTTTTTAACCCCTCATAAGCCCTTATGTGGCTCTGAGGGGTTATTTTTTTCGTTTTCTTAAAATTGTTACTGGGTAAAAATAGCAAAAGAAATGTTAGGATATGTCTATGTTTGTTAGGTTGTCATGTTTCTACAATTTTTTGTCTATGGCTGGTGGTATAGTTATTATTAGGAAAAATGGATGGAGGAATATTAAAAATGAGCGAAGTATCCAGAGAATCCAAAGTTACTAAATACCCGTATAAGGGGTATGCATTAAATTGGTTATCCATTGCATTTTTTGCTGGTCTAGTCTTTGATTTGATAATAATTTTTAGTGGCACATTAATGTTTCCTCCTAAATTTGTCTTCTTAATGCCACCAGTATTACTGGTTATTGGGTATTGTTTTGGTCTGATTCTTGAGAAGAGATATAAAAATAGCGACCAATATAATAAAGATCTAAATACACAAATAGAATACCAAAAAAATATAGATGAGCGTAACCGCAGATTATTTGAAATATCCGAAGCAAATAAAGTTAAATACGAACTTCCTAAAAGTAACCTTGAATACAAAGTAATTACATATTTGCGCGGTCACCCTGAGTTTAAGGACAAGTTGAGTTTTATGGTATGGATAAAAGATAGCAACTTGAATTTAGTAGATTATAATTTGGGTTTTGCATGTAAGGGTGGAGTGAAAATATCTGTGGACAACATTAAAAGTTTTACTAGAAAAGGAGACATCCGAACAGAGACAAGGGTAACTGGTGGCGGTGGAGGTGGTAGCTCGATAAAAGGGGCAGTAATTGGTGAAGTGATAGCAGGTCCAGCAGGCGCAATTATTGGAAGTCGTAAAAAGAATGAAGCCATTAAGACAGAGAATATTGTTATCGATGAACGTCAAACAATTATGGAAATCGATCATAATGGTGAACGTAAGTTTTTGTTCTTTGATTCAAAAGCATACGAGGTATTCTTACAGATGATACCGGAAAAAGAAATAAGTTTTGTAATAAGCAATAATGACATTAATGCTACTTCTTCTAATACGACCTCCTTTTAATAACTTCGCCAAAATAATGTCCAAGGTGGGAGTATATACGTCACCTTCAATAAAGTTAATAGTCATAGGTGCATCCTTTTCTTTCTCCATCAAAGCTAGATCTTTTAAGCTGTCTCAATAATAAGTTTGGCAATAAGTTTATAAAAATTATCTATATCCTCTTGTGTGCTTTTTATTGTCACATATTTCATTAATCCGTATTTTGTTTCTATATCTTTAGTTTCTTCTTCCATCTCTATTCCACCTCACAACTGAATTTTTACCTCTTAATATCGTCATCTTTTCTACTTAAAATTTCCTTTTCTCTGACATATTTAAAATAATATTTTACCGTATCTCCAGTATATAGGGACTTTCAAGCTTTCAACAATTATGTTGACTTTCATTTCTTTATGATCCCTCCGAGACATAAATTACTTCTATTCTTTAATGCATTTATCTCAACCTCGACTAATCATTTAATTGAATTTGAATATTTTCCTTTTTTAATATCTCCCTCAATTCAGCTTTTTCTTCTTCGTCAAAATATTTATAAAGAACATTAAAAACCCTAGTTCTTAGTTGATTAAATAATTCGGTTCCCTTCTTATCATCGAGCAACAAAATTCCGTACTGCTTCGCAAAAGAATTAATAAGTTTTATTTCATCTGTTTCTTCAATTTCTAATATTTCGGAAATCATTTTATTGTTTCTAATGGGGTCTTTTAAATACTTTCGATATAATCTATTAATAATTTCAGAGTATGCCTTTGAAACACGCTTTTGGTGTTCTCTTCTGTTTTCAATAATCCAGCTAGATTTTACTCTGTCTCTTCTCCTATTCTTACCCTTGCCAATGTACTTCTGCTCTCTTAAATCTTCATTAATCTCAATCTTAATAATATCCTCTGCTTCTAGATCATCTCCTTGGATTGTCTTTGAGTCTGATTCAATCCCGTTTTCATCGAGAACCTCTCCCAGTCTCTTCAACTGAAACCTCAATACATCACCAATCTTTTCCTCCCTTGAGACTTTTTTTCTCTTATAGGGTGGTTCAGGTACGGGAAAAGTTTCCATACGTAAATCCTTTAACAGATTTACATGAAAGCTCACTGTCAATTCATAAATCTTTTCCTTATCATAACTATCCATGTCGGGGTTTATGATCTCATTGAATTTTATAGCAATTTGCTCATCGAATATGTCTGTGTTAGGTAATATGTACTCCATAGTATTGTCACTCTCCAGTTTCTAATAATTTTTTGATGCTAAATCGACAACAAAAAGTTTAAATTCTTCTAATGCTTGTGGGTTGTTCTCCATTGTAATTTTTATCTCAAATCCATCTTTATCATTTTGTTTAGTTAAAATTCTATTCCCATTTTCATATGATTGGATATATTCTTCTCCATCTATAATAACTGTTTCTAATTTCTGTTTAATGTTCTTGATTTTGTCCATACCTATCCTCCTAATAACAAATTCTTTATAATAAAATAGCATAATAAAAAGATAAAGTCAAATTAAATGCAATGATAGACAGATTAGAACATAATATACAATTAAAAAATAAAATATATGCAATTAAACATAATAATAACTTAAAAATTAGTTGATCTAAACTTAATAAATTACAAAAAAAGGTAATAAATTTAATAAATTAATGAATTATATCAATAGTTAAAGCTATAATCCCAAAAAATATGCTTCAATAAGCATGAAAAAGGGCATATAGAGGGCAAAAACTAATCATAATATAATTAAGAAATAAATTAATGACAGAAACACAGAATAAGGTTAGAGAATTAAACTGAACCCCAAAGGGTTATCAGAAAGGGTGCAGACAATACCTCCCCTTGTGATACCATTTATTATTGTTTCAATATATATTTATATAAAATATTAACTAATTTTATTGACAAATAGTGTAATAAATGTTACTATTCTTGCATAAGGAAATATTTTACATATTTATTTGGAGGAATGAAATAAGATGGAAATTAAGATTAAAAACAATTTAGGAAGGAAGTTGGATGAACTACAAAAGAATACAGGGGTGATGAAGTCGTTCATGGCTGAACAAATGGGTATGACTCCACAAAGACTTTATCATTTATGTAAAGCTGATAATATGATGCTCGATACAGCCATAAAATTCAGCGTTTATTTAAATTGTAATTTAACAGAGATATTTGAGTATGAAGTAATTAGCTAATAATTGCTAATATAATAGTCAATACTATTGACAAATAGTTTGAAAACCCCTATACTATTAATTAGTTAAGGCTCACAAGACACACGGCCTTACTGTAAAAATAGTGAGAGGGGATTTTTTATTATGACAGAAATGGAAGTATTTGTACTAAAGGATCAAGGTGGTAATTACGTGAGCCATAATTCTATATCCTACGATCAAGAATCAAAGCAAGTAATTTATTCTTATTCTCCACAATTAACCAATGGATATTATACTTGTTCAGCGTTTGATTATGCTCAGACTTGTTTAGATCGATTAAATCAATCCCAAAAAAGGTTTAAGTTAAATAAAGAATTCCACATCGAAAAAATTGCCACAGTAGCAACCTATACTAAGGAAGATAGTTTAGGATTATGTTCTAAATTTCCGATTAGACATGAATGTATTGATTTTAATGATAATGAGAGATGGATATGGATTCTTAAAGATTCTAAAGGAAATTTTGCTAATGCCAACAGTGTTTGTAAATGGAACAAAAATACTTGGTTATATGTAACCTTCAAGACATTCGGCAAAGAGTGTCGCGGTTATGTAGATCAATATGCTGTTGATAGAGCACTAACTAAATTATATTCTAGAATTAAAGAAATGGGGATTAAAGAAACATTTAGAATCGAATACGTAAAATTAAGCGATGTTATTAAACAAAACAAAGCATTCGAAGGGGAAAACATGGTTGTTGTCGAAAAAAAGTTGGTGGCTTGATATGGCAATAATATATCAGTTTCCAGACTTGAATGTCGAAGGATATCCAGAATTCAATGCTGAAGAGATTAATCGCCAGTATGAAGAATATTATCAGTGGGAACGAGACGAATATCTATACAACCAACTACTCAAAGAAGAGCAGGAGCAAAATGAGCAAAGAAAAAGACAAATCTGTCTCGCAAACAGATTCGTCCAGAAAATTATATCTTTCTTTCATTAACATTCTACCATAAATAGGGGAGAGGTTTCAATGATTCCTTTTCCCTATAACCCACCGCCTGATGATGGCCTACTGGGACTAGGCCGAAACCGATGATCCGGCACTTGCCGGGGAGGTCGCGGAATCCCGCTTCGAGGGAGCAGTACAAACTCCCCTTAACATATACTTACTAATTGATCTTTAAAAATTTAATTGTGTGTAATGTGATAAGATATCAATTCTAGCTCAAATTCGCTTACTATTGATGGCAATTCTACACCTATCTAGATTAGTTGATATGATTCATACCCTACAGTTAATAACCAGTTAAAAAGCATAGTAAATCAAATATATTTGCCTTGTGGCCCATTGGATATGATTAACCCTTACAATTACTCTACTCAGAGATTTATGTCGCTCAGAGTAAATTTTTCTTTTCTAATACCATAGTGACCGTGGTCTACGAGGTGAATATGAAATCATCAACTAGGTAAAGACCTTGAAATTCTAAATTCACCATGCGGAATACAAACAGAATTAAACCCTCTAGGGTGCAAGAATAAAGGAATCCTTCAGAGGGTTTAGAAGTCTAAAAATTGAACGGAGGTATATAAAATCATGGATGTCAATTTTAAATCAATTTATAAAATATTGAAAACATTAGAGCAAGAAATGGATACTGAGGGATTTGATTTCGATTCAATTTCACATGAAGTATTGAAAATATCAGAACTTAGATGGACTAGATTAATGCAAATGCTAATTGAAAATCATTACATTGATGGAGTAGAAGAAATTTATATGATGGGACAAACTTATCCTGAATTCAAAAATATGGATGTGAGAATTACATTAGAAGGACTTCAATATCTTGAAGAAAATTCAATGATGACTAAAATTAAAAACGCTGTTAAGGAAATTAAGGACTTTATACCTGGATTGTAAATGGAAACAAACACAATTCTAGTATTTCTCAAAATCTTGCTCAGGTTCAGGAACGATATCGGAAAATTTGTCAATTAGCTTATTAAGCTCAGAAAGAAACATTTTCTTATTTTCTTTTTTGACGTCCTTAAGTTTGAAAAATTTACTGCCAATGACTGCCAGAATAAACGGTGGGTCAATGCTGAAGCTATCTTCTAAATTTTTCAGCTTTTCATTAGCATAATCTATGTTCCATTCACTAAGCATCATTATATTCTTAATTATAGAATTTACGGTTTTGCGGTTTGCCTTATCAAAGTCCGTAAGAATGGAGTCTATATCTTCTTTACGCTTATTTAATCTGAGTAACTTTTTCTTTTCAGATAAACTATAAAACTTATTTTTGTTTAGAGCAGCGACGGTTCTTTTATGAGCATCATCAACTGAAAGTCCTTCAATCTTATAGATGGTTCGTAATATTCCTTCCATTGTAATGTAATTAATCGTAGTCTTTTCTGCGCTAAGTATCTTGGTAAGAAAGCTATCTTCAAGCTCAAATATGATATAGGAATAAGAGTCAGAGGTTTCTTTACCTTTGCTAAATATCAGTGAATTTTTATTTTGACCAAGCATATCTTTATCAGTTAGCTCTTCGTTCTTATTCATTTCCAAAATAACTTGATCAGGAGTTAGACTTAATCTTTCCAGTTCAGTATTTATAAATTCAACTAATGATGTTGGAATTGGTATCTTTCTGTATTCCAAATCGAAAATATTTACCCATTCTTGTTTTTTAATCTCTTCAGGAGTAAGTTCTATTGTAGCTTTTTCGAGCAAAGGATTGATAAAATCCATAAATTCTTCACCAATGAGGAATTTGAATATTGCAACAAGGACAGTAAGATCAACTTGCTCTGCCACATTATTTTCTAACTTACTAATGAAAGCTAGACTTTTACCTATCTCCTTTGCTACGTCAGCAGCTTTGATGCCTTTCTCGTTACGGGTATTTTTTAGTGCGTTGCTGAGTTCTTCAGTCAATTCAACTTTAGGCATAAATGAACCACTCCTTAATGTATGTGATTTATTTTAACATGGACTTTGCAAATATGCAAAAAAATGTTAGATATTTTAGTGCGTAAAATACATTACGCTCGTTCTTGACATGAGTGTAGTTAAAAGGTATACTAAGAAAGTAGTCAAGTGGAGCTAGGAGCGATCCTGTGTTCGAGTTATTGGCTAACTATCTGGGAAGGGAGGAATTGAGCTGTAACTGGCTCACGGTCTTTGAAAATAGAATAAGAAAAAAACCCACTCAATTCAAAGCGGATTTCATAATACTTAACAATTAAGGAATCTCTATTTTATTTTTTAAGTCTATCCTATAAACCCAAATAAGACTATCAATTTCTGATAGTGTACAAATTCCTGCAATATTTCTGACCATTTTTAGAGGGGTGATACCAATTACTTGCGACAATCCGAGTCACTTGTATGTATTTGGATATTAGTATTTCGTTACTAATATCATACCACAAACAATACCTATTAATTCATATTTTAAAAAATAATTTTGCTGGGAATTTAGACCATGGGTTGGCCAATGGATGCGTAGCGAACTGGTTAAGAGCAGGTATCGGGTAGAACAAAAATAAAGCGAACAAAAGAAAGAGGAGAGATTATACTATGGCAAATTTTCTAAGGGGTTTAGATCCCGATTTTAAAAAAGTTGTAAAGGGAATAAAGAGCAAATTGCACCAAAAGGATAATCGTGAATTACTGATAAAAATAGCTAATAATGGTGGATATTTAACTGAAGAAATGATGCAAGATTTCAAGAACGTATTTGGGGATGATTGGATTGTTTGGATCAAGATGTTCACAGGTTATAAGTATTGTTTAACTGTTGGAGAATATTTCAAGATAAATAACCAAGAAATAAAAAGTCTTAATGATTTCAAAACTCCAAAGGCAATAAATACTTATAAAGAAATGTATGAAGGCGAAAATATTGATTACTCAAACTATGATTTTAGGCGAGACATCAGAGAGGTTTATATACCAGCAGATCATTATGAATATTTTGTATTCTAATGGTTTGTTCAAAAGAACACTAAATATAGCGTTTGGGAGGAGGTGATATTAATGTTCAATGAATATTTGTACCACGAAGGCGAGAACCCCGATCCTGATGTAAACAATTGTGGCAATTGCCGCAACATGGTCAAAGGGAACTGTAGAATAATTGGCAATGAGGAATGGAGCGAAGAGTATTGCGAAGACCATGATCCTAGATAATTAGTGGAACATAAAATATAGAATAAATGGAGGAAGAAATAAGATGAGCGAAATGAAAATGAACGATTGTATAATTTGCAATAATAATTTCCAAGCAGGAGATATTGCTCCTGAGGAATGGTGTATTTGTATAAACTGCCTTAATAAAGGTTTTATGGTCTGTAAAGTAGATAAGAAAATCTTTAACATAAATTCAGTAACAAAAAGCAATTTATTAATTGATAAAATCCAGACTTTTAATATTAGTGGTTATGATTTACTTGAAGAAGTCACACGTGGCTTAAATTTCCGATATGAAAATGTATGCAGTAATGATTGCTACAATGCACTTTATATAGATAAATGCATCGAAGAGTTAAAAATTCGTTTAAATATGATCTGGGAGGAAGAATCAATGCCGGTATTTAGAAACATAGTTACAAAGAGTGAAAATCGTGAGGTTTTCAAAAATACATTGGCAGATAAAATCACTGAATTGGAGAACTATAAACAAAGATATTTAAAGTGATTAATTGTAGTTATATCAAACTAAAATTATAGGTCTAGACAGGAAATCAATCTTGTCTGACAACCCAAAAAATATAATTATTGAAAGAAGGAATTTATAATGAAAACGAGTTTATTGTCAATATTGTCTAATTTTACAGTGAAGGAAATTGAGTTTTTAATTAAATACCATAATTCACTTGGTATGATTAATAACCAAGAAAAAATAATGAAAATTAAAAAGCGTGAAGAAGCAATCTGCGGATTAACATGGGCAACTTTTAGTTATATGCTCGAATCTATCCATAAAGAAAGTATTGTTGAAGACTTTATTAAAAAAAATATAAGTGAGAGGGATTTCTTCGTACTTACGATTGCAATATGTGAGGAGAATCCAGAGATAGTATCCTACATAAAAACACCTTGTGGATGTTAGCGTTTATAGTCCAAGAATTCTGATGGACTTTGTGTGAATTTAAACAAGAGGGGAGGGAAAGGAACTATGCCTTCTGTCTCCCTCTATTACAAATAGAAGAATAATAATTGAAAGAAGGAAATAAATAATGTTGACAGTTATTCAAAAGGAAAAAGAAATCCATTATTTCGCTAAAAATAAGGTCAAAGAGCTTAGGAATTTACTAAAATCAAAGGAAGTCCAAAAGAAATACAAAATTAATGCGGATTGCTTAGATTTTGAAAAATATACAGTCAACATAGACAACTTCACAATGCGCTATAGAGAAACTAATGCTGACCTAATTACGATACCTATCAAAGACGATGTGGTCAAAGACTTACAACAATTTAAAATGATGATCGAAGAAATTTCTAAAGATAACAAATTGGCCTTATATGTGAATGACGCTTACATAGATGAAGAAGAAGTGGATGAATATGACGATTGGTTCTTACGTCTCAGCAGTCCTTCGATGAATAGGAACATTCAGACAATGAGATTGATGACTTACCAAGAATCAGAAAAAATAGAATCTCTATTCTTTGAAATTAATCATGCAAAGGACAAATCCTTGAAATCGAACATAAGAAGCATAAGGAAACTACTTAATCTAGGCGTTGATACTATGCTAAATCTGTTTTATAAGAAGGAAGAAGTAACCGGAAGGATCAGAACTATAAAAGACGATGTGATTGAATTAATGATCCAGTGTCAGCCAGAAATAATAACTCTCTCTACAATAAGACTTGAAGATCCTTGGGTGATTAATAACATTGAAGGCGAAACTCCTATTAACTACATGTGGAGCAATAGGAGGGAAGTAGTATGATGAATAATGTTTACGACTTTCGTTTGCAGCAAAAGAGATACGAGGGAGCCATTGCTGCCAAGGATAAAGATTACAGCAGGTATAAATTCAGATTTGATGCCGGAGCGTTGCAAAAAGATGATACTGAGATAATTTTAGTGCTCTTGAGCACGGTGCAGACTATTCCTTGGATAGTCGTTCAAAGCCAGATCGAATCAGCTATTGAGCATAATCAATTAAAAGAATGGATTATCCAAGACGTACTTATGGAAGCAAATGAGGTGTTTTTCGATAACTATGAAATCGTCAAGACCATGAAAAATATATACAGCATTGATGAAAACCTGCTGGTGGATTCTTTCGATGAGATATTACGTAAGGTTAATTACTGAGATGTGTAGAAATTGGGGCATGGCGGCAATAACCTGTCATGCCTACCAGAAAGGAGGAAGAGGAATGACAGATCAAGAGTTGCTTGAAGCATCGTGGCATCGTCCTCTGATGCAGGAGTATCTTAATTGGGTCAATTATAATGGACGACATATCACAGCATTTTCTTCAATCGTATTAAACGAGTTCATCAGAAAACGCTGCTATACATCGAAGGAATACGATTTGTTGGCACAAGAATTGGGACTATAGATGAGAATAATAGTGCGTTAAACCTTGCTACATAAGGGTTAGGTTTAACGCAGATAATTTTCTGATATGATTGGGCATTCTTGTAGCTACGAGGGTTTAGAAGGCGTTTTAAATGCAAGAAATGATGATTGATAACTTATAAATAGATAGAAGTACGGAGGAGAATAATAATGAAGATAGATAGCAAATTGTTTGAGGTGTTAACTCTAAAATTAGGCCAAAAGAAAATGAAAATAAGATTTAAAATCAACTCAGATGTCCTTGAAGAATGCAGACAAATCAAAGTTGATCTATATAAGGTACAGAAAGATATTATCAAGATTACGTTAACTGAAAAAGAAATTCGAAAGCAAAAAACTTTGGTAAAAGAGGGCGAAGTAATTCGCATAATACAACATCTTCACAAAGCCCTTCCCATTCTAGGACGATATACCTTCCTTTCCAAGATACTTATTGTGGACGCAAATGCTCATACTAAATACCTTAAGACGCATGGAATTCTGAAGGTGAACGGTCATAGGTTTAAAAGGCTCCTGAGTAGTTCGGGAAATATTAGAAATAATAAAATAATTTTTATTTTAGAAGAGTTATTTGATAAAGCGAATGATATTTTACTTTGTGGAATGCCTATAGATATGGTGCATAATGCCTTTTCAAAGTTTAATAGTTATTATGCGCTGGCAAATACGGATAGCACAGCAGTCACTATGCCTAAGATCGTTGTGATAGAGGATTATACAAAAGATCTTACAGAAATGTTTGATGTGGTCGCAGAGAAATTCATTAAAGGGCAAGATAAAATTCACAAAAGAACTCTCAAAGTTATCAAGGATAAGAAAGGCGAACCCAAAAAAGAAGACGATAGAACAGAATATAGTGTTGAAAGCAAAGAACATACTGAAAGTCTTAAGCCATTCGACGGTGGTGGCCTCGTAGACCTTCGGCTAGCAGCTAAGTGGGCTACAGCAAAATTAAAGTTAAATTACATACCATCGGCGTTTCAATTCAGAGCTATCCCAGGACTTAAAGGAAATCTTTATACTTTTGATATTGTTAAATTTGCAGAGAAACATAATAAGACTTCGATTATAGATGCTTGGGGAATCGAAAGAAAATTGTTAAACGACGATGGCAGCGTTGCCATTGACTGTATTCTAACTGAGAGTCAGTTCAAATTCTTTAATAGTTATACGGAACTATTCGGAAAAGAGAATGCCTTTACTGAATGGCTTAAAGCTTTCAATACTGTCACACACGGGTACAGAAGAACCTTCAATATATCAAAATATAGTGTAGACAATAAGAAAATCAAAGATAGAGTATTATTGAGTTATCAGCCACTTCAATCATTAAACTTGATTCTAAACCAAATTAAGATTCTTTGTAAGGATACTGTTGAAACAATCAGAGATATTAGCACTGATGTAGACAAATTCTTAATGTACAGAGGATTACTAAATGATGAAGATGGTTCAGTATTAGTCCCTGAATATTATAAAGCACTTAAAGAAAACAAAGACCTATTTAATGATTCATTTATTCAGGAGAAGGTACGAGAGGATATAAATGGATTTAAAGAGCGCACTTTAAAGGGTGCGGTAAGTGTTTTTGGAAATTATCAAACATTAATTTGCGACATAGTAGGACTTGCTGAACATGCCTTTGGATTGCCGGTTAAAGGATGTCTTGAGAAGGATCAAGTTTATAGCAAATACTGGTTAGATAGAAAGCAAAAGCAGATCAGTATTATCAGGTTCCCTCACGTTGCAATGGAGCATCATGTTTCGGATGTAGTTGATCCAGAATGTGACTACCTAAAATACATGAATGAAGGCATAGTCACTTCGATGTATGACACTTTAGCATTGAAGTTAAACTCCGCAGATTATGATGGGGACCATATTTTAACGAATTCTTCAAGAGTTCTCATTAATCATATTAATAAAAATAAATCAAACACAATTGCTTTCATTGAAGACAAAAACAAAAATGACAATGAGAAAGAGTCTAATAAAATAAATAATATGGATGAAATAATTAAAACGGATGTCCGTGGCATGGGCAACAACATAGGTCGAGTCATTAACGAGATAAGTAAGCTTTGGTCAATTGAACAGACAAAATTAGTAAGTGACTACATAAAAATAATGTCAGTGATTGGGAGCCTTACAATAGATTTTGTCAAAACAGGCATTAAAGCAAAGATCCCCACTGAAATCAGTAACTATATTCGAAATAATGAGATCAAGAAGCCAATATTCATGAAAGTCATCGATAAGAAGAAGGCCAAAGAAGAGAATAAACTTAAAAGAAATAGCAGGATAACAGGGAAAGATGAGACGGAATTGTTTTCTGATGTAGACTGTACTATGAATAGGCTCTATCATCATATGCGGAAAGAGATGAAGGGTATTACATTTGAAGCCCCTACTGCTCCAATAAATATTTCTAAGATGATGGATGATGTAAAAAGAAACAGAAATAATGTTACATACCCTGAAATACTTAAAAAGCTCAAATCCCTTAAAGCGGATAGCGATTGTATTGCAAAAACTAATGTTTATGATGCTAACGGTGACTGCAACAAGGAAAAGAAGATGGAGCAAAGTTATAGTTATAGAATATTTTATAGCTATTGCATGGCTGAACTATTGCAAATTTGCAACGACAAAAATAAACTTATTGATTACTTGGTTTATGCATTTTATGTTGATAAGAACTTTGGTTTACATAATCCAGATAAATCAATCCTATGGAACTTGTTCGGCAAGGCGTTAAACAAAAGATTAAAAGGTAAAGAGACAAAATTTAAAGAGGAAGATGTAGAAAAAATTAACGCCAGGGCTTCTAAGCTGACTAAGAAGATGGATGAAATTAGGAAAAGTAGCAAAGAAGCATATATAAAAATGTTTGAAGTAGAGAAACCAGATGAACTCAAAAAAGTGACCTTCTATGCTAGTGAACTATATTTTATTAAAGACAAAGTAAAGTGGTCAGGCGAAAGAGACTTGGCAATATCATTGCTGATTATAGATAAATTTTGTAAAGCGTATGGAGAGGATTTTGTAATCTATGATGGTAAACGAAATGCATTGAATAAGAATCAGATCAGAAAAATATCAGGCATAAATGATAGAAATTTCGATGAATATATGAAAGCTCTGGTCAAAAATGAAGTCATAAGGCTAGAAAAGGTTATAAAAGGTAGTGTAGAGTTAAAGTGCAGGATATTAAATTCAGTAGTAGCTACAGGGGAAAAGAAGACAATTACAAGCTATAATGCAATAAGAGATGTAAAAAGATTAATTAAATGGTAATAAAATATTAACCTCAAATTAATTAATAAAGCAACACCCTTAAAAGTAAAGCTATAAAGCACTTTTAAGGGTGTTGTGCAAATCTTAATATAGGAGAAGAATCAATTATTGTAAATTTTACTACAAGTAAATTATATAAATAAAAGAGGTGATAAATGTAATGTTAAGTAATGATAGGGTAAGAAGAGATCTGATTAACTATTTAAGGGAATTTGGAGTCAAAAATAAGTTTATTGCCAAAAAAGTTGATTTATCCGATGTCACTATTTCTTTGTTTTTGAGTAGTCAAAGGGATATAGCCCAAGATAAGTTGGAAAAGATCGATAGGCTAATCAATGGTAATCATATTTTTTTAAGTAAAAATTAAATAGTTAGATACAATTACAATAACATAAAGCAAGTATTACGTCAATAAGGAGTTTGGTCGATACGTCTAATTACAAATAAAATAATAATAAAAGGGGTTATCAATAAATTTGGAGCGTATTACTAAGTCTGAAATGGAATGGTTATTAGCAAATAACTACTTAACAATAAAACAGGGAAGAATTGAGTACCTAATAGTTACCAGTCGAACACGTGGAAAAGCACATAAAGATAGATATATCGCAGACCATATTTACCGCCATCTTTCAAAGATGAAGCTACAAAATAAATAATAAGGAGAGAGTTCATAATGCAAATGCAACAAGATTCTGAAGAAGAAATGTTTCTTTTAGATCTAGATAAAAACTACCAATGTTTTACATTTACAAATCAGGATGGAAATACCATCTACCTCTATGATCGAATACGTGACGATAATTAATCCGGTTATTAGCCAGTCCAGCAACCTGGCTTTTAATAATGATAATTTTTCATTATTTAAGGCAGCAGTTACGTCCTTCTTGGGATCATGCACCCACTTCCTCCAAAACAAAAGGAAAAGGACTATCCACGTTGAGAATAACATGGGAAGGCACACCGACCAGCGTTAGTCAAAGTGCCGGATTCTTTTTAAATAACCATCCATCTTTAGCCAGTGGATGTTTATATTAACCATTATTTATTTAATCCTTTTTTGAAGAGTGCTTGAGAAATCGGGCACTTTTCTCTATCCTTACTAATTATTTGGCTTATGCCAATGGATATTTTCATTTATTGTTTTTCTTTTATTCACTATTTCTCACTAATTGAGGTCAGCGAGTCAATGCAAGGCTTGCTGATCCACTCTTTTTTAGTGAAGTAAGTGACATCCCATTTAAGGAGGTGAGTATATGGCATAAAAAGAAGCCAAAACAGGACTAAAAATAAATAGAAAAGTTGGCATTGTGACCAACTAAGAGTGTGAGACAAGGCGAAGAAATGAAACGCTATAACGGAAAACAGTAAAAATAAACCGAAGTGAAAGGAATTGCAAACCCTCCTCCGGCAGAAGGAAGAAGATGAGAATTTTGTGAAAGTCGAGAATAGTATTGATAATAATTTGCTTCAAGATATACAAATAGATTTTCAGTGCTTCAATGTCCTAGTTGAAGATATAAATAATAAACCACCGCCAGATCCAGTAATTCCCGAATGGGTAAAACCACGTATTAGTCATTTAGTAACAAATGAAAATATTGAGAGTTGGGAAGACGGAGATAATATCCTATTTGATGCCCAAACGGATTCGGGAAAAACATGGTTTATTATTAATCCTCTTTACTATCATTGCAAAAAGAGAAAATTGAGTATTTTGTTTCTAACAAATAGGGATTTATTAAAAAGTCAATTTGTGGTAGCTGTCGAAGAAAATAAAAGACAAGATATAATAACCATAAAGAATTATCAATATTTGGAAACTTTATTGTCATATGGCAAAGAACCAAAAGACCACTATGACATAATCGTTGCAGATGAAATTCATTATGTTTTCGGAGATGTTTATGTTAATGAAAATACGGATTTAAGTATTAATTGGCTAATTAATGCCACTGATTCGATAAAGATTATGCTTTCAGCCACTAGCAAACATATTAGAGAATACCTTGAAGTTAATAGAAAACAAGAATTGATTGTTTATTCCATGAAGAGAACTAATGAATACATCGAAAATGTTTGCTTTTATGAAGATGATAAAGCACTCATGAAAATGCTATTGGAGTTACCACCAGATGAAAAAGTAATGTATTTCTGTGGCGCGGAGAAGGCATATCAAGCAAGTAATGACCTTTTTGACAAGGCAGAATTTATTTGTAGCAAACACAATAGAACATATAAAAAGTATTCAAACGAAATTATTCAAGAGCAGATAATTACAGAAAAGAAATTTGATTGCCAAGTATTATGTACCACTTCAGTTTTAGATTGCGGAGTATCAATTGAAGATGTTTCTCTCAAACATATGATTGTCGATTATTTCGATTTGGACACTTTGATCCAATGCCTAGGAAGAAAGAGAGTTATGCATCAAAATGATAAAATAACAGTCTACATAAAAAATAGGGGTAAGCAAAGTTTGAAATTAACGTTAAATAAGTTTAATGGTAAATTAAATAAGGCAAACTATTTGGTTGAATATGGTGGATTAGAATATGTTAAAAAATATGGGCGCAAGGAAAAGAATACTGCTGTTTATTACAGATCATCCGATAAGGAAATTGAAGCATGTTTGAATGATGTTGTTTACTTCAAATTGAATAAGGATGTTGAAGCAGCCGAAAATATGAAAGAAAGTGGTTTTGATTTTAAAGTGTGCCAAGAATTAGAAATTGATTATTCAACCACAAGTAAGCTAGAGGATACCTATGATGCAATAACCCTTAGAGACATAGTAGAAAATTTAAGGGATAAAAAATTATTTGTAGAAGTTGAAGAAGAGAATGGGTATGGAAAAGATGATTTCATACAGCTATTATTAGGTCAATTATTTAGTCCTCCTAAAGAAGATCATGGAAGCTGTGGAATGAAAACCATCAATTCTTTGTTTGAGGATAATAATTTAGATTTCGAAATAAAATCTCGAAGAGAAAGATCCAAAAAATCAATTAATTTCAATAAAACATATTGGATAATAACTGACAAAAAAATAAATAGATAATAATTGAAGAAAAATGTACAGATTTTCCCTTCTATCTATATATAGATACGAAGGAAAAAGTGTACATTTTTTACTAATTAATTCAAAAGAAACAAAAAAGAGATTCAAAAAATATATGCTATTTCGGCACGGTGCCGAAATGCAAGGAATCAATTTTGATATTTGCTTGGTTTGGCGACCCGAGAGGGGAGTCCAAACTTAGCAAATTCAAATTGTTCCCGTTCTCCTTTGACTAATGTTTATTGTGAAATATCTTTTTAATGGATAGGAATACAGGGCGCTACCCGCGAGGTCAAGCAGGATGAGTATCTTGCTATCGCTGCGATACCCACCTACTTGAATATTATCAATTAAATAAAAATGTTTTGGGGTTTTATTTTTTGGAGGGCTTGCCCCGAACAAAAAACTAAAAACAAAACTTTTTATCTTAGGTCTCTTCGGGATCAATATGGATTAAATCAGGAGTACAAAATTTGTGCTTCTTTTTTGATTCTCAATTTAAGGAGAATAATACTAATTGGATCTGAACGTATACCCGATGTACAGAATTGCTCGCCTCGTTTTCCTTTGTTTATGGGTAAGGGACATATTGCCAAATGAGGATGAGGGTACTGTGCATTGAATATGCGTTCAATCCAACAAACAATGAAAGAGGTATAAATATGAGCGTTGAAGATAGATCAGTTACTATGAAGGCAAAATTCAGAGTTTATGAAGAGGATGGAGTTTTACGCCTTTTGAACCTTGCTAATGGAGAAGCAGAAGCTCTTGATTTGAATGAAGTTTACCTGGAGTTCGAGAGCAATTATCGTATTGGCGCACAGATCATTGCATGGGATGGAGATTCATGCAGGGAACAATTTAATTAATAATAAGAGGAGTTAAAATAGATGTTTGAACTTAGAGATTATCAGCGTGAAGCTGTAGAAATAATTGAGTCAATGGAAGAAGGAGAAAATAGATTAATTTGTTTGCCTTGTGGAACTGGTAAGACCTGTATTTTTGCAACTGTCGCAAATAATTCAGATTCTAAAGTCCTAATACTGGTTCCGAGTACAGAGCTTCGAAAACAAGCAATAGAAAAATTACTTAAATTAGATCCAAATTGTGATGTTGGTTCAGTCCAAGCAGGATTAAATGAGTTCGATCATAGAATTTTGGTGAGCACGAGACAAAGCTTAAGTCATAAGAAGTCCACTAGATTAGAAAAGATGCTAGCTGATTCAGAATTTGAATATATTTTCATAGATGAAGCGCACCAAGCAGTCGATCAAATCAAATTGATTCTCAGTAAGTTGAATAGTAATGTGAAGATAGCGGCGTTTACCGCAACTCCATACAGTAAAAAATTAGAAGATATCTTTGATAAAGTGCATTTTAGTCGAAGTATCCTAGAGATGATTGAATTGGATTATTTGTGTCCTCCAAAGGCATTTCAAATTAAAACAGGAGTCAATATCAGCGGAGTAAAAAGTGTAGCAGGGGAGTTCAATCAAAAGGATCTTGAGGATACCATCGACACTCCAGAAAGAAATCTGCAAATAGTGGATGCCTGGAGGAAGTATGCCTCAGATAGAAAACATACAGTTATTTTTACGGCAGGAATTGAACATAGCAACAATATTATGGATGAGTTTATTGCTCAGGGAATTGATTGCCGGACAATAAATTCAAAGACAGATAAGGATGATAGGGTTCAAATGCTGGAGGATTTCGCTAACGGTTTATTTCCTATTTTAACAAACTGTAATATTTTGACAACTGGTTTTGACTTTCCTGCATTATCATGTATTTTGTTGGCCTCACCTACAAAGAGCAAGATCAAGTATATTCAAATGATTGGGAGACCAATGAGGACACATCCAGGAAAGGAAGATTGTTTAATATTAGATATGAAGGATTCCATTCTAAAACATGATATTTTAGATTTGAGTGATGTTTTTGGCGTGGATATTCAGAATGGAGAAACTCTGAAGGAAGCGCAAGAAAGAGCAGAAGAAGAGATTGCAATTAAGCTTGCTGAACAAGAGGCCAAGGAACTAGCATACCTTCAAAAACAAGAATTAATTGCACAAGAGATAGAATTATTCAATGCTTCGATAGGAAATGCAATAGAGGCCACTGGCTACTATGATTGGTGGTCAATCAATAAGAATCTATGGGCATTAAGCACTTCAAGCGATTACCATTATGTAATTGCAAGAGTTGCCAACATGTTCAAAGTCATGGAGATTAACACCACAAAGGATAACAATTCTATTGAGTTGGTTAATTCAAGTTTCAGTGTTCTTGATATGATCGCTTATGTCGAATCAGATGTTCGAAAGATTACTTCCTTTATGAGGAAGGATGGGGAGTGGAAACAAGATCCTGCATCTCCGGCACAAATACGAGCAGTTAAATATGGAACAGTGGAAAATAAATGGGATGTTCATAGGTATTTCAGTCAATGGAAAATTAAGGTTATCTTGAAGCAATATAAGAATGCAGCATAGAAGGGTATTAATGTGTCTGGATAGGTTGTATCAGCTTATGGAAGGTATTCCAGCAGTTTTCTATCAAAGCAGGATAATCTTTCCTTTTGCCGAAGTTATTGGTGAAAGGGGGGATGTTTGTCATGGAAGAAATACTAACAAATCATAAACAATATAAGGATCAGATACTAAATGCACTTTATTATAGTAGAGCAGATGGAAATGGTTCTATTAATGCTTCCGATATTCGGCGCATTGCTGGCTTTGACTTGAACCATAGGGAACTTAAGGTATATATCACTGAGCTTATCGTAGAAAAAATGGTCAAAGGGAAGAATTTATACTATATAACTGAAAAGGGTATTGAGTATGTAGAAAATGGATTTATTAAAGTAAACACCCAATCAGATTTATCTAAGTTAGTCGAGGTCAATGAAAGGCAAAGAGAATTATTGGAATCGCTTCTACAAATTGCGAATTTGTCTCTCGTAGAGCAGCAAAAAGAAACTGAACTTATGACGCAATTGACTGATGCTTTAAATAGTAAAAATGATAATAAAGCTAGGGATATTCTTATTAAGGGTCTAGGCATAAGCAAAGAGGTTGGAATACCTTTAATGGTCGAATATTTTAAGTCTATAATAGGTCTTTAGTTTATTCGAGTTGTTGATAAATGGAAAGGATGATATTGTGTTAGAATCAGATAAATTATTACCTACTCAAAAGAAAGTATTAGTAGTATTAGGAAAGCACGAAGATGAATATTTGACTACTGAGCAAATATCAAAAGAAAGTGGAGTAAATACTAATCATGTTAAACAAGCCATATATAAGTTTATGGACAGTGATTGGGTATTTATTGATTCTACTGGATATAAAGAGAAGGTAACATTATCTCCGGATGGTAGAAGTGCTTATTGGGATATTAGATAAAAATTACAGTGATCCTTCGGGACTCATTTCCATTTTAGCCCATATTTAATTTATCGTTTAATATAGTTTAAATTATATTCCAATATGTCTGAAGCACTCTTTAATTATAATAAGGGTGCTTTTTGTATTATAGAGCGGAAAAATAATAATAAGTTTGAGAAGGAGAAGAATCTAATCTATGAGTTTATATATATTTAATTTTACTGAAGATTACGCTATAGCAGGGGCAGATAGCCGGGTGTGCGTTAGCGTTGACAATGGTAAAACACATTATAGGTGGCATGACAATATTCAGAAAATCCATGTTGTTGATAATAAAATAATTACTGTTGGTGGTGTAGAATGGGCTGGATCTTTAGCGTTAAAAAAATTCAAAGAATATCCAAATAGATCAATTGAGCGATTGAGAGACATCGCAAAGTACATAACCCAAAATGCTGAGCAAATTGCAAGGTCAATGGGGATTAAATTTGTGAGCAAAGGAGACGACCAATATTTCCTTGAATTATGTGTTATGACCTATGAGGACGGTAAGAATGTTGCATATCATATTGCAAATTATAAGGATTTTGAAATTGTAAGGGTAGAATCTCAAAAAGGAATCTTAATGAATTTTTTTGGAGGAATCCATATTGATGAGGCTAAACTTGTTTATAGACAATTTGTAAGGAATATGGATTTAGTTAATGTCTATAAGCACATGTATGAAGCTGTTGCTGATGAAAAATGTGGTGGTACACTCACGCTATATGAGATGAAACACGGAGAAATAGTCAAAAGACACAATTACCCTATTAGAGATTCAAGAATAATAAATAATATTCCTGATAATATTAAGGCACAATATGGAATTAATATCATAGCCCAACAAGGCGAGTTTGATGGAATAAAGGTATACGATAGTGAATTATCAAAAGATGTAATAGCAAGAGATCCGAGCCTATATAGCGATTTAATAATTGCTGAAATTGGAAGATACAGAAATGATAATGGTCAAGATACAAGAGGTATAAAATTAAATAATAGCTGCTTTGAAATAACATCTAGAAATGTTCCAGGGATAGTAAATAACGGTATTATAATGAATCCTACAGAGGGTTTGATAGTCACCAAAAGTGATAATAAGATTAGGTCTAAATTTAATGCTACTGAGGGCATTTCTATTGAATCATCAACAAATGGAACTGATTGGATCAAAAAGTTTTTTGTAGATACAAGCGGTAAATTAAACTTGGTCGATATAAAAGCCAGTGGAGAAATTGTCGCCAATAGTTTAGCTGCGACCACAAAAATAACCGTGGGGAACATTAATCTATTGGATTTGGTGAATAACGGAATTAACACTTTAACAGGGGTAATTAATGGATCAACAATTCAAACAAATACAATATCCGCAAGTCACATCAAAACTGATGAATTAATTGTTGGAACTAATGTAGCAATGGGTTCTGGTGCAGTTATAACATGGGATAATTTGGATGCCATATCAAAAGCTAATCTTGTTGGCCCAGCAGGTTCTCCAGGAAGTAACGGTGTAGACGCAAACTTATTACCTTGGGTATCTTCTTGGAATTCTCAACAAACTCTTGTTGGTGGGGAATATATTGTAACTCCCAAGATTTTTTCAGGAACATCGTCAGGTGGAGTTCCTACTGGTGTAGCAATGGGAAATATTAATGGATTTAATGGTATTGCAGGTTACAATGCAGGAACAAGAACATTTTCTGTTGATGCTACAACTGGTAATGTTGATATTACTGGAAGTTTTAAAACATTAGGCCCAAACAATCATACGGTATTAGATGATGGGTATATGGCATTGTATGGTACAGTAAACTCACAAGATTTTAATTTTACTGCATTTACTAGTGGATATTATAGCTCTAGCCATCAAGTAGGCAGAATTATATGTAATTCTTGTAACGGAGGATATATGCGAGGATTACAGATTAATGAAGAAATGATAGAAATGTCACAAGGTACACCGCTTTTAATACGCCCCAATTGTTTTTCTACTTCTGGAGGAATATTACCAACCCCTGCATATGATTTATCAAAAGCATACGTAGGGGTTGAGGGTGGATTAAGTATAGGAAGTAATTATTATTATAATTATTCTCCTTTAGCTAATGGAGCAATTATCGAAGGAACCGTTGGTATCGGCACATCTAGTCCATTATCCACAGCAAAACTTGATGTTTATGGGAATGCCCGAATAGATAATGCTAATCATACAGCAGCGTTGGGAATAAACGGTGTTCCAGGGTCTAGTGGGTATGCTTTAAATGTTGCTGGGTATACATGGTCAAGTTGGTTTGTAACTTATAATGTAAAAATATGGAGTGATAATGGGAGTTATTATAGAATGTTAAAAGTTGATGATTCAACTGGCAGATTAAAACAAAGTTCAAACGGAACGACTTGGACAGACATATTATAGGAGGTAATTATGGCTTTACAAAAAGAAATCACATTAGATATAGGATTGGAAACCACTGCTTATTTTAAGATAGATGCAATAAATTTAGATTATAAAAATAAGCAATTTACAATTTCTCTTAATACTTATCTTAACAAAAAAGCTAGGGATGACAATAAACAGGCATTGACTACTAAACATTACGATGCTCACTCAGATAAAGAATTAGTTCCTCCTAATCATCCAAGCACTAACTTTGATGATTATTTTTCATGTTCGATTATGGACAAAGAAGGTAATGTAATTAGTCAGGCGTATAAGTTTTTAAAGAAGTTAAATGAATTTGAAGGTTGTGAAGATGTTTAAATATTATTTTATAATTGTGAATTCTAAAGTTTGGTTTGGATAGGTTGGAGCATAGATGGAATGTAAACATGGCTGGATAGGTGTCTCAGCTTGCGGACAATAGTCTGTAAGCTGATAGCATTAGGGGTACTTCGGCATTGAGGTATCCTTTTGCTGTCACTGAGGATACGAATACAATCTTTATAGTATATTTTTTACAAATTACTAATTACGACAAATTAATGTCTGTTGTAGGTGATATAGTAATAGTTGGTTAAAAGTAGAATTGGAGGAAACATTTATGGGGAAAATATTAACCACAATCACGTTATCCCTAGCCCTAATATGCCTATCAATTGTTCCAACATTTGCTTCAGAACAACAACCAACTCTAGCGGCTGTTAATACAACAGTCTTCGCCGATCAGACTTATACAGAATGGGATAGTAAAAAAGATGTTCCAGAAAGCAAGGTCTGGTCAATTGTATTTAATTCACCTATTTCAGCATCCACAATCACATATCAAAATATCTATGTTGTCGATAGTAATGGTCAGAAGCAAGATGTAACTGTGAGACTAGCAGCAGATTCTAAAACAATCCAGGTTACTCCCTCGAAAAATTACAAATCTGGAGAGACTTATATACTTTATATTCTAAAGGATGTTGCGTCAGCATCTTCCCAGACTGCTCTGAAAAGTAATATTAGGATGAATTTTATAGTTGGAACGGCTGTAACTGTGAAGAGTATAAATGCCAGTAATGTGACTACTATAGCAGGAAAAACTCCAGTTTTACCTTCAACAGTTACAGTAACCATGAGTGATGGAACAACAAAAACAGTCAATGTGACTTGGGTTACTCCAACAGCCAGTAAATATGCTAGTGCAGGAACATTTACAGTAAGTGGAACAATTGCTGAGTCAACTACGATTAAAGCCATGGCTACAGTTACGGTGACTGCACCTATAACTCCAGTCTCTGTCTCTAATATTAATAAAACCATTAATCAAGGTGATTCATATTCGCTACCATCAACTGTTGAAGCCACAATGAGTGATAATAGCAAGAAACAAGTACCAGTAACCTGGAACCCTTCAACTGTAGATACAAGTAAAGCAGGAACATATACTTTTTCAGGGAGTGTAGATGGGTATAGTGGAAAAGTTGTGTTGACACTTACGATAGTTGCGGTTACGGTTTCGCCAAGTTATCTTGAACTAAATAGAGACTATAAAGCGCATGATGGATTAACAATAACTATTAAAGAAATTGTTAAGACTGAATTAGTAAGTTCTACAAAAACCACAATTTCTTACTCTTTAAAAAATGAAACTATTGATCAGAAAATAAACGAAGGTTGTTTTGTTGTACATTTTTCTGACGGTTCGTCTACAAATCAAGGTGGTTTTTTTGGTTCATTATTCCCCTCTGAATCAATTAATCGAACATATACTTTTCAAGAATTAAACACCAAAACAGCAACTTATATTGAATACGTAGGCGATTATTGGAGTTATCTTTTTGGCCCCAAACCTGAAAATGGTACGTTAAAGTGGCAAGTAATTTAAGATCAACCGATCAATGGACTAATATTGCATCAGAATAAGACCTCTCATTTTAATTATGAGGGGTCTTTAATATATCCTGCTACTCCTTTACACTAAACAATCTAACTGCTTGGAGGAGTATCCTAGGGCTTGTCCTAAGAATAACTTATCATCAGTTAATTGTCTGTAAATAAACGCCTATATTTTCAATGGATTCGATTAACATAAAACATTAAAGGGGATTAGATAATTGCTAATAGATAAAGAGAAAATAAATTTAGATGAAGTAATGGTAGAAGTCAAACTACTATTAAAGGGTGTCAATAAGAAGGAAGTAGTCATAAACTGTTTAGCGTTAGATGCTATTGAATTTGTTGATTTACTTAATAATAATAGATTTGTTGTTCAGAATGCAGTCGAGAGAAAGAAGTTTGAGAATGCATTTTATTTCTTTGATGATTATAAACGAAAAGAGACGGTATGCGTGGACTTAAGGGAAGTTAAACTGTTTACAATTCCTTTCTTTATGGATATGGGCAAGGAGTATGATTTGAAGATAATGATGATGAAATAGAAGTATGAGCATGGGTTTGGATTAATGGATAATAAATGTAAATAAATAGGAATTCCAAAGAAAGGAAGTTGATGAAATGAAGAAGAAAATGACTGAAGAAATGATAGAAGAGTTCTTGGTGCAATATATCGAAGGCGAACGTATTGTGGATATCGCAACGAGTTTAAAAATTGGGAAGAGTACATTGTATGAGATGTTGAAAGATCCTGATATTGTAAAGAGACTGGAAAAGGACAGATGTTATGTCCAGAACCAGACGAGGGCTATGTTAATGCGTGATGCGTCTAAATATGTTAAGGCTATTCAATCGATTGCTGATAGCTCTACAGACGTTCGAAGTAAACTTAGGGCCAATGAACTTTTGTTGAGCCACATCATAGGGCTTCCTCAAGCTAGAATTGAGGCAACGATTACTGATGGTTCTAATGTTGATAGCAATGTATTGGCACATCTATTTGCTGATGATGCTAATGCAAATGAAGAGCAATAGCATAGTACAGAAATGTGAGTGTAACACAATAGTATTCTGATACACTCACTCAACCCCTACAACCCGCCTATAGGTTGATTCCTTCACATATCTCTCATTGCATCTTATTAAGTGTAACATAATGAGTTGACTTATCACTCTGAGTGTACTATAATGAGAGTAAGCAATAATAAGCAATAAGGATATGAAGGGGCGAGATATATGGAATTAGTAATGCCAATCAAAGATAAGAGCAAGATAGAAGCGATGAAACAAGAGCTACTTAAACAGAGTTATAGGGATTATATGATCTTTGTATTCGGGTGCAATTGTGGCCTTAGAATCAGTGATATCATTGACTTGAAGGTATCGGATGTAAAGAATAGAAGGTACATAGAGTTAAGAGAACAGAAGACTAATAAGAATAAGATGTTCCCTATATCTGGTCAGTTTAAGGTAGAGATAGATAAATATATCCAAGGTATGAATGATAGTGATTACTTGTTTACATCACGTCAGACGTGCAAGGATGGCACTAAGAAGAACATAACAAGAGTTCAGGCATATAGATCCTTGAAGCAGATAGCAGATAGGCTTAAAATAGAGCATTTTGGACTACATTCCATGCGAAAATCGTTCGGATTCTTCTACTATGAAGCCACTGGTGACTTAGTAAAACTAATGGATATGTTCAATCATTCATCGTTAGCAATCACTAAGCGTTACATCGGCATCACTCAAGATGAATTGGATGAGAGTTTAGAAGGATTCTTCATTTAATTGAACTTTACGCACGAAAAAAGATGAGACATGCAAGCAATTGTGTGTCTTTTGTTTTGTCTTGTCTACCCCTCATTTCCTTTTAGAACTTGACAAACAAGCCCCAACAGTAAGCTCCACAAAATTTTCCCCAATTTTAAAAGTCAAAGGAAGTGATATTATTGCAACTTTAAACGATGAACAATCTGCACAACTTTACAATCTCCAGATTTTGAAAGAGTATTTGGAGAAAGATTTGATTGCTCATAACTATACTCCCATCAGAGCAGAAGAAACCGTTAAAAATTTGCTCCAATCCACAGAAAACCTTTTTGGATATCATGGCCTTGCCTGGGAGCTAGGAAAAAGCACTAATGGCCTTGAATTCTTTTTCAAATATTTTCTCCAAGATGTTTTTACACCAAAACCTAATAATACTGCCAGAAATTTAGCACCACTACATTTTGAAATCATAGCTGAATTAAAAAAAATGATAATTGAAGATAAATATGACCTAGAAGAATTTATTTTGCCAAGGGGTTCAGCCAAAAGCACAGTAATAACGAAAGCACTCACAACTTTTGTCCATTGCTATCGAATTTCACGCTATTCCCTGATAATTGGTAAAACAAAACAAGATGCTTCAGATTTCATTGACGATATCAAAAAATTCATGGGATTGGAGCCAATTAAATTAGCATTTGGCAACCTAATAAATAAGAGAAATAGAACAATAAATTCCCAAGAATTGGAATTAGACAATGATAGCATGATTCGTGCTTACGGGTGGGAAACCTCAGTCAGAGGCACTTCCTATTCTGCTCCAGATGGAATTTTTCGCCCTCAATTATGTGTCCTGGACGATATTTTGAATGAAGGGGATATCAAGACAGATAATGCAAAAGAAAATGCTATCAACAAATTCTACAAGGAGATTCTTGAAGTTGGTGATGAGGCAGTAATACGCAAAAACAAGAAGATCAAAATGGCCTCGAAGTTCATTATTTGTGGTACTCCCTTGGCTGCTGACTGTTTCATTAATACCATTCGTAAAGATCCACAATTCAAGGTATTTAGGCGAGCGGTAGTAGATTTTAATATTGATGAGTATTTTGAGGAAAATGACCATTGGCAACAATTCAAAAAAATATTATTCAATACTAAAATTGAAGCAGAAGAAAGGGATAAGATCCTTAAAGAATATTATTACGACAATATTGACCAAATGAGATTCAAAACTATTTGGGAGAAATATGATTGCTACAAACTTGCTATAAAATACTTCACTAAAAGAAATGCCTTCCTTCAGGAGCTTTTATGCGATTGTGAAAACGTAGGAACTAAATGGTTTACTTCCATGAAAAAGTTACCTATTAAGGAGATTTTGCAAAATAAATTCATAAAAAATATTTTGTGCTGTGATCCCGCTTCAACAGTTACAAAACGTAGTGACTATACTGCTCTATGCGTTGGTTCATTGGCTGAAAATGGCTTTAAATATGTTAAAAAAGGAATTATTGAGAAACTTACATTCAAAGAATACTGTGACAAAGTTGTGAGTCTCTTTAAGGAATGGCCCGAAATAACCCATTGCAGTATCGAGTACAACACGTTCAAAGGTTCTGACGTTATCAAAATTAAGGAGTTAATGGACAACGACAAAGAATTTAACAATAGAACAATAGAATTTATAAACAAATCAAATACAAAAGCAAAAGATGATCGTATCTCAACCATTATTGATGATCTAAATTCAGGAGCCATAATCTTTAATATTGAAGATGAAGAATTTAATCAAATGATTCTTGACTTTACTGGACAAATGACAAGTTTGCACGACGACGCACCAGATGTTGTTTCTGATTTCTTTTCCAAAATATCAGAGATAGAAATTCATAAGCCAGGAACAATTCATTGCATCGACAAAAGCGCAATTGGATGGAATTATTAGGGAGGAATAAAATGGAACTAAACATAAATTTGCTAAATCAATATTACATGGATTTTCAGAGCAAAAGATATGAATACATTGAAATGGGAAACTATTATTATGGTCAACAGGCTATAATAACGGATTATGTAAAAATCAATGAACGAGCTAACACAAAATCATGTCGTAACTATATCGCCAAATTCGTAGATAATGAAACTTCATTCATTTGCGGAATACCATTAAATTACATATCAAAGACAATGGATATTGATTCGATAAGCGATATAGAGTACAACCTTAGTCAATGGAGCAAGAAACACGATATAGATTTGGTGCAAGCATTGGGAATATACCGCGAAAGTGTGGAGTTATATTACATCGACTATAAAAATGACTTCCAGAGCATAATCTTAAACCCTAGCAATTCTTATGTTGTTAAAGATGCTTATGGAAATATTGAACTGCTAATGTATTCATTCAAAAAGGATTTTGATTTTACAAATTACATAGATATTTATACAAAGGACACAATTTACCACTATAAGGAGAATATAACCAAAGACAATAAGAATTTTACTGTAGCTGATGATGTGGAAGATGTATTTGTGGAGGTTGCTGCATCCACTCCTAACATATTTGGTGAAGTTCCATGTTCTGTAGGAAATATTGATAAAACTGTGTTTGATCGTATTAAGTCATGCCAAGATGAGTTTAATATTTTGAATAGTGATCAGCTTAATTTAGGTTCAGATTTACGCTATTTTTATATGATTTTGTATGGAGTTGATCCTACAGACGAGAAGAATAAGACCATGATACAGAACATAAATCAGAATTCTATCATGTTCTTAAACGGGGAGGCAAAGTTAGATAAGTTAGAAAAGACAATTAATGATAGCTTCATGCAAAATGTTCGTCAAAATTGCAAATCAGACATGTTTGAATTGGTTGGGCATCTAAATTTTAACGACAGTCCTACATCAAATACTTCAGGGGAACAAATTATATCAAGGATGATAGAATTGAAGTTCAGGTGCAATCTTATTGGCGCAACATTACAAAACATGGTTAGAGAACGTGTAAGATTCTTATTCAAATATCTGAAAATCAAAGAGAATAAAGAGTATGACTGGAAATCTATAAACATAAAAATCACGCTTAATATCCCGAAGGAGTGGTTAACTTTAGCCAACGTCATTAGTCAATTATCTAACACTAATGTATTATCGAAGGAAACTATGCGGAGTATTTTGCCACTTGACCATTCTCCAGAGATAGAGAAAAGAAAAGTTGAACTTGAGCGATTGGAAGATGAGAAGAACAATATTAATTTGGATAAGGTTGGTAATGTATCCACTGGGGTAACTATAGGCATTTAAGAATGTCTTTTTATTTTGTCTTTTTTCAGGATTTAAGACGTTAAAGAATAAATCACTATATGAACTTAACAGGATTAAAAGACTGTTAAGGGCAAAAAGGAGAAGATAATAATGAGTATAGAAAGTTTTGATGAGGTTAAGGAATATTTTGAGAAAAACAAGGAAGATGAAACCGTTAAAGGCTACATGAAGGGATTTGTTTCACTTGATGGAGTTAAGAGTTTTCTAGAAAGTGATGAAGCAGGTAAGGGGTATCTGCAATCGTATACGGATAGTAAGGTTAGTAAGGGTATTGAGAGTTTTAAGGCCAATTCGCTCAGCAAACTTGTAGATGAAGAAATTTTGAAGAGAAGTCCGTCAACAGATCCAATGGTCTTGAAGTTACAGGCAATGCAGGATGAAGTGGATGCACTTAAAAAAGAAAAGGAAAGAGAATCTTTGTTGAACAAGGGATTGTCCCTAGCAAATCAGAAAAAAATACCTGCCGATCTTATACCTTACTTTCTCGGAGAGACAGAAGAATCTACAATAAGCAATCTATCTAGTCTAGAAAAATCTCTACAAGCTTACACTCAAGGTTTGAGAGAACAAATCCTAGCCGGAGGAAGTCATACCCCACCAGCAGGAGGTAGCAATCCAACAGGATTAATAACTCAAGCGGATTGGGATAAAAACAAGAATGACCTGGATTGGTATGAAAAGAATAAAACAAAGATTTTTGAGAGCAAAAAGCAAGGTTTAATCAAATAATCAGAACTTCATTTAATTATGGAGTTCTTTTTAGTTAAAAAATAAAAAAATGAAAGGGATAAGTGCCGAAAGTGCTTATCATATGGTGATTTAAAATGGCAAACAACTTTATTCAAGAAACAGTATCAAGAGAAATTCTAGTAGCTCAAAGAAACAACTCCGTAATTAGACAATTCTGCGCCACCAAATATGAGGGTGAAATTCAAGGTAAAGGAACAAGTGTGCTTGTAAATATCTTGATTCCTGCTGTATTAAAGGATACTGCTACAAATCCAGTTAGCAGAGCTGCCGATCAACTTGATTCCAGCACTGTAACTATCACAGTCACAGAGGATAAGAACTATAAATTTGAAATCGAACATAAGGACGTTGCAGAGGGTATGCCTACTGGTATGTTTTCAGAGACACTTGTAGATATGGGTGTTCAGATTGCTAGGGATGCAGATAAGCTTGTGTTGTCGAAATACACTGAGATTGTTGATGCTACCCATATCATCACAAAAACAACTTTAGATAAAACGAACATCTATGATTATCTCATTGATCTTGATGTTAAAATGGACGAATTAGAGATTCCGCAAATAGGCAGGGTTGTTGTCCTTCCCCCTCGTATTGCAGGACTCCTTGCTAAAGATGAAATTATCCGAACGGCAAAAGAACAAGATATGCCTTTGGGATATGTTACAAAAGTTGGTAATCTGACTATTGTAAAGTCAAACGATGTTCTAATTAAGGAAGTTGAAACAGTTAAAGATTCCTTCCAATGCTTGGCATTTGTTGCAGGAAAAACGTTTGCTCATGTAAACGGATTTAATGAGAACAAAGTTGTTGAATCTGCTGTAGTTACGGACGGATTCAAAGATATCGCAATGGGTCAGATTTGTTCTGGAGCTAAATTAGTGATGCCTAAATATGCTGTACTATTTGAAGTAGCATATTAATCTTTAACGAATGGGAGTGCTTGTAAATTCAGGCATTCCCTTATTTATTCAAAAGGGAGGTAAGTACATGTTGTTTTTAAATAAGAAGACAGGATTAGAATGGGAAATTAGCGATCAAGAACATATTAAAAGATTATTGAGGGATTCAGATTATGAGCTTATCGAAAAAGTTAAAGAAGAAGCTGTAATTGTAGAGGAAGTTAAACCGGAACCCAAAAAAGAAGTCCCTAAAAATATTAAGAAGTAGGTGAAATCATGGAAGATCAACTATATTTACTACAAACCTTACTCGGAAACTGGGATTCCAGTAAGGTTGATCTATTAAATTTTTACTTGATAAAATCTAAAAATGTGATTAAAAAATATTGTGTTCTCACTGAGGATGAATATCTAGTTAAAGATTTTACCCAACAAACGGTGGAACTCGCGCTATCCTATTATCTAAATATGAAAAATGTTGGCCTTAAAAACTCAAGTGAGGGAAGTAAAAGTAAGTCTTTTGAAACTGGTGATATTCCAGCTTCTATCAAGGCTACTTTGCCATCTCCTCCTATATTCTCAATGTAAGGAGCGATTATATGGACGATATTTCAATTCAGATTTTGGGCAATAGTCCAACAAACGTTACACAGAAAACTATTAATGGAGGCTTCCAACAATTCAATACTACAATAGAAATTGATAACTTTTCGTTTGAAATTAGCAAGCGAATCTTCATAGATTTAGAGACACTTATTGATATGGACGGATATATTGAAGCTGAAAATAAGGTGTACAAGATCCTTCATATTAAAGAGTTTAGCGATTACATGGAAGTTTGGCTTTACGAACTTACCAGACAACCAGAGGTGATTTAATGCAAAAATCATTGAATGCTAATATGGATTTCCTGTTATATGAAAAAGGCGAAGATTTCTTATTAAATGGAGTCACACAAAGGGGTCTATTTGTGGAAGCCACAGAAAAAATATCATTCTATGATGACATAATTTTGACTAGTGCAGTCCCTTTTAAAACTGGTGGACTGGTGTACTATCAAAATTCTAACTGGTTGATGATCAGCGAGATTCAAAATAATGAGGATATAGATACAAGCATTTACAGGGCGCGAATAAGGAAATGTAACAATACTTTGACCTTAAATATTAGCGGAATTTTACATACTATACCCTGCATTGTGATGGATAAGATTTCTTTGAATATAGATTCTTCAACCTATATCTCAACATTAGATACTCAAATCTATATCTTGGTTGCTAACGATGCTATCAATAGTAACATAAAACTCAATAATATCTTCAAAATTGGGAATTTGAATTATCAGGTGAGAAATATTGATGATATCAGTAAATCTGGTCTTTTGTATATTAAGATGGACTTTACAGTAGAAGCACAAGTATTTCCTAATTATTCTATTACTATTACGAGTGGTGAAAGTGTGACAACTGATATTGTATCCCCTGTTCAGTTAAATATTGAACAGAAGGACGGAGAAACCGTTTTGACTGAGCCATTACCTGTAATATTTACAAGTTCAGATGAAGCCATTGCAACAGTCAATTCTATTGGATTGGTCACACCTGTATCTGTAGGAAGCGTTACCATGAATGTAGCTCTTGAATCAGATACAGCAGTAAATGATTCGATTGTCATTACGGTTGAAGAAATTCCAGTTATTGAGACTTATACGTTAGAATTGACGGGTAGTATTCAACCCGACACTGAGGTCAAGAGTGGTCAAACGAAGACTTATACTTGTGTAAAGAAAAATAGTTCAGGTGTTGTGGTTGAGGGAGCATTATTTGATTTCACTGTGATTCCAGGAACGACTTCACCAGCTGCATATACTTTTACGATTTTGAACGATACTCAGTGTACTGTAAAATGCAATCAATATCTCTACTATATTGATTTGGTGGCAACGGATAGGTCTGATAATACATTGACTGTTTCTAAGCATATAAAACTTAGGGGAATTCTTTAGACTTATTACAAGAAAGGAGTGATTGAAATTTCGAGATTTCAAGAATTAAGTCAAAACAAGAATATAATTTTAATGAAGTTAATAGAGAGTGAGGGCATCGTTAAGTGCCTTGTAAATAATGAAAGTAATTTTTTAGATATTCATTTGCCTGACGACTTTGATAGGACATCCTTGATTTTATCTAAGGTATATCCTTATAGATTCGTTCCAACTCCCCAAATGGAACCTCAAACTTTTATAACCATGAAGTTTGGGTATAGGCCAAATGGAATGACTTTTAAAAATGGAAGTATTTACTTTTACATAATTTCTCACAACTCTTTGCTGAAAACTAAGTATGATATGCTGCGCTACGACTATTTAGTTAACAAGATAGATGAATTATTTAATTCTTCAAGAGACTTAGGGATAGGGAAATTACCATTTTACGATATGGATGAATTTGTAGTTAATGAGAATTACAGCGGCGTTTACATTGCTTACAAAACAACGGAGTTTCAATAATTAGTAATAGAAAAAGCGAGTACATAATAAACGTACTCGCTTTGGCATTAACCCTAGAAAATGCAAAATAATCAATGTCCTGAAATCGTTGATATGTAAGGGTTTGAGATAACATATTTGTTAAAATAACCCTAGAATCAGTTTAAATCATGAGAGAGTTATATTTATGCCGGAAAATTTTTTGAGTGCTTAGAGGGTCGTGAAATGAAGAATACGTCCAAATTTACCAAAATATATGATATAATTTTTCATGAAGGATTAAGGGGGATACATAAGTGAAAGTAACTACGCACCAAGGCGATGATGTCTATTTTGTATATGATGAACAAAAGATATTTGCGGTTTTGCAAAGATCATTTTTAGAAAAAGACAATTATAGTGATAAGTTTGAATTTGATTATATGGATATCCAAGTCATTATGTTTTATGATGAAGAAGATAGTTGGTATACTTTGGCTCAAATAATTTGTAGATTAATTGATAAATATGGGAAAATAGGCTTTGAAGAATTTAATAAAATATATCATGAAAAGAAAAGTATAGAAAAGAAGTATATAGTTGTTGATAATAAAGTTTATAAGCCTTATATTAACAATTCAATTCGATCAGGAGAAATGATTAACTATATAATTAATATACAAATGTCAGATGATACTCGATTAGATGGAATTATAAGTGGAGATATAAGGAGCCCATATTATAATAATGTACATAACAAAGATTTGTTAATGGAAACTCTTAGATCGAGAGTTAAAAATTATTACCAAAATAAAAATGTATTACCAAGTAATGAGTACTATCAGGAAGACATCACAGATAAATATCAAAAAATTATAGATTGGTATAAAGAAAATAAAATACTGAAGTAAATGTTACAAGGGGGTGCATTAATTGCTTAATTATATATACGAAAACGCCAAGAAAGTCCTACTTGAACAGAAAGATATAAAGGGAGTAGCCAAGGTATATACGCATCATGACTATAAACCATATTTTTGTATATACACCTTTAAACATTTTGTGCATAATCCAAAGAAGAAAGATCAAAGACAAGATTATAATGATTACTATAGAAAAATAAAAGATAAGTCGGAAATGGACATCTTATCTGTTTGTTTTGATAATTGGTATGATGCCTGTTTAAATGATGAAGGTAAGAAAATATATAGATCACAAGTTGAAGATTTAGAAATTATAATTGCTAAATTTGAAATTTCTGTTTGTAAAATTATCAGTATTGGTAAAAGCCCTCTCGACTCAGAATATAAATGTTCAAAAGATGAGATCATTGAATATATGAAAATTAGAGACACTATGATTGAAAAAGTTAAAAAACTCGAAACTCAAACTGTAGAATATTATAGAATGATGGAGGATTAATTTTGTTGATTGGTGGTAAATTGATATGCAAGATAAATATATAATTGCGACTGCCGATATTAATAACGAGAGGAAAGAATTTTATAGAGAAGGTAAGAGGGAAGGATTTTATTTACCCAAACACTATACTTCGCTGGATATAAAATGTTTGCAATCAGATATTAATCAAAATATGCACTTAATTAGGCATAAGTTTAGAAGGCTGGAATATTTCTATAGTGATGCTTTTAATTTTTGTAAGTTTTACCTACCAGAAGTTATATGCAATATTTTGGGGAAAGAATTAAAGGTGGAAATAGATGCTTGCGGACAAGGTAATGATTTTATTATATATACTGATAAAATAGAGTATCCCTATGCACGTGACAGATACAATGAGCATTTTCATGGAAATTTGGTCTAATCTAACTTTGCGATAGGTGTTAGAAACTATCCAACATGCAAATAGGATATGTAGACTTTAGAACATCGTTCCAACAATTCAATAATCAATAATGAACAGAAGATACAAATATATAAGCCCTGGCATTAGATTGCTTGGGGCTTTTCTGCGTTTACAAATAGAAATAGAAAAATAATAGAAGTGAAAGAGGTATATATAGATGGTTGAAATTTCCCTATTGAAAATGCTATTAAATGAAGGAGTCATTTCTGAAAATGAATATAACAAAGCAGTTAACGTTCTCCTAAGAAAGAAAAAAGTTGCATAAGTTTATGGACAGGTTATAAAATGTACGTTATAGTAATAAGTAGTGGACACATAAGGAAGAGGTGTAACCATGATTAAAGTGGTTTATTATGCTAGAGTTTCTACAGAGGACGAGAAACAAATTAATGCCTTAAAAATTCAGATTGAAGAGATTGAAGATGTTATAGAAAATCATTCTGACTGGGTATTAGTAGATAGATACATAGATGAAGGTATTTCAGGTACTTTCCTTGATAAGCGTGACGAGTTTAAAAGGTTAATTGAAGACTTGCATACTGATAAGTTTGATATTATCGTCGTTAAAGATATGACTCGTGTTGGTAGAGATTCTTATGAATTTGGATACTTTCTTAGCCCTTTGATTCGTAACAATAAAAAACTATTCTTCTATCTTGACAATAAATTCTTTAAACCTGAAGAAGAACTTTTTAATGCGGTTAAATATGGTATGGCTGCACAATTTTCAAGAGATTTGTCACAGAAAATCAATGGTTCACAAAAAAAGAGAATGGAAAAGGGGAGAGTAATTACTAATGGTAGAATGTGGGGATATGATCAAAAGGATGGACAACTATTCATAAATGAAAAAGAAGCTGAGATTGTTAGATTTATTTTTGCTGAATATGTGAATGGTATCGGTTTCAGAAGGATCAAAACAAAGCTGGATGAGAGGGGTGTTACAAATCAAAATGGAACACTTTTTTCAATGTCTACACTTAAGCGCATAATACGTAATGAAAAATATAAAGGTGTTCTTATCATGGGCAAGAGGCATAAAGACTACAACACTAAGAAATCTCATGATGTACCAGAATCAGAATGGGTTATTCATTATGATAAGATTCCTCCAATAATATCAACTGAACAATGGGAAATAGCAAATAAAGAGCTTGAAAAGAAGCGAAGATCAACTGGTTCGGATGAAAAAAGCAAGGTAGCTGGCTACTTTAGTGGAACCTATGTCTATTCATCAAAAATCAAATGTGGTAAATGCGGTAGACCTTATTATCATTCGACATATTCAAGGAAGAAAGATAAAATCAATAAAACCAAGTTGTGGGAGTGTAAGGGATATAGAGAATATGGTAAGAGATCAGAAAATGGTTGTGATAACACTAGGATTTATGATTATGAAATGGATGGCATTATCAAGCAAAGTATCTTTGAATTTTGGCAAAACAAAGATCAAAATATTAAGAATGTGATAGAAGCACTCGAAGAAGTTTTGCTAGACAATCAATATCTAGATAGTATTGATAAACTAAATCAAAATGAAATTAGGCTTGGAAAAAAGAAAGATAAACTGATAGAATTATATTCAGATGATCTGATCTCCAAGGACGAATTTAAGAAGAGAAATGTTGAGTATAATTTATTATTGGAAAAGGTTCAGGAAGAGATACAAGAATTGGAGGACAAAAACAAGAATTTGGTAAGTAAGAAAGAAAGACTCTTGAAAAGCCAATCAATCCTACAAACTAAACTTAATGATAAAGATGAAATCACAGATGATATTATTGAAGACTTTCTCAAGGAAGTAATCGTTTATCCAGATCACATTGAAATAACCCTTGATGGCAATTATCAATTCGTAGCAAAGAAAGAAGCTGATAAAAAGTATTATGTGCATCCTAGTGTGACCTATACGAGATCGATTTGATTTACACGTCGAGGTACCTAGGTTGAATTATTCGGAACTCAAAGATGAGGATGGGAATGAATCATCTCAGACCGTTAGAGAACGAGTAATGGCAGCCCGAAGAAGGCAATGGGAACGCTTGGGACCGGCGAAAACCAATGCGGAAATGTCAGCAAAGGAAACCAAAGAGTTTGGTGGCTTGAATGCTAGTGGGGAAGTTCTCTTGCAGAGGATTTTTGATAGCCAACACCTTAGTGCTCGGGCGCATGATCGGATTTTAAGGGTTGCACGTACGATAGCGGATCTTTCTGAAACTCTGGATATTTTGCCAGAGCATCTAGCTCAGGCATTACAGTTACGCACGTTGGATAAACTTATACAGGTATAAATGGTTAAATTAATTGTACCTCGGTATGTTCGATGTCAATAGGATGATACATTTGATTTTGCAGACTTTTGACGAAAATGCGAGGTAAAACAAGTGATGATAATTTGTGGTTTAATCAACTGCCTTTTTGCACGGGTTATAAGTGTGGTATGGGCTATGCTCCCTTTTGTGGTGATTTCTTTTAGGGTCGGGAAAATAGTTGCATGAAATCTTGTTTAGTGATGAATATAGTATAAATCTTAAAGAAGTAGAGACCACGCGAATTGAGTGGTCTCTACTTCTTATTTAATCCAGACCAACAAAATGTAAAAACTAATTGACATAGATTAATGTTATAACATATAATATGTGCATGGAATATATGTGTTATATTTATTAAGGGGGGGAGGTATTTTGTGAAGGTTATTTTACGAAAGAACGATAGTGCGACCAGTCTTTTGCTTTTTATTTATAATAATTATTGGGTTCACTTTAATAAGGACACAATAAAGCTATCAAGTCTTATTCAACTGATGAAGGTTTTCGGCAAAAGTGAAACCGCCACAAGAATGGCACTATCCAGAACAGTAAAAGCAGGCATCTTGATCAATAAAAATGATGCCTGTGAAGTGAATTATACTTTGGATACAAGCGGGAAGGAAGCTATCAATACTTGGAATGAAGAAATGCAACAATTTTGGAAAAGGTATAATTTAAGAAATAAACTGTGGGATAAAAAATGGTATTTAGTTAATTTGGAGTTTGGAGAGGTGAATAAAGAAAACAGATCAACTATTTTAGAGAAATTGCGGCAAAATGGATTTGGAATCTTAAGTACCAACACGTGGATTAGTCCTTATTATCAAAGTAATAAAGTTCAAACGATATTAGCAGAATCCAGCATAAACACTAGAGCAGTTGAAATGTATGGGGACATGACAATTTATGAAGATATTGCTTCTTTTGTAGATAAGGTTTTTCATCTTAAGGAACTAGAAAAACCTTATGCAAACTTTATAAATATTTTCAGTGAAAAGTTTGAAGAGACTGAGAAACTATCTCGGGAAAAATGGTTCGTAGAAGGAGGGCACTCGTTACCATTATTACATGCACTTGGTTGGGAGTTTTTATCTATAGCAATAGATGATGCGACATTGCCTAAAGCATTATATCCAGCAGGGGATGGTGATACTGCAGCACAACTAATGATTGAATTTAGGAGAATTCTATTAGAAGCAACAATCAAGTATTTGGGGAAGTTTGATTAGAGTCAAGTCCAATTAAGGTTAAGATTAAATCCAACTATAAGAGGAGGGCGTTATCATGAACGCACAAGAAATTTTGAATTATCTTGAAATGTTAGCCAACCATAGTCTGTGGGTAAATATCTCAATGCATATTCTAGTTTTCATGGCAATGTTTGCATTATTCTCAAAAACTAAAGAGGAGTTAAGACGTTGGGTATTTCAAGCAGTCGTTAGTATTCTGTTGTTATCCGTTACAATCAATGCACTTGTCTTCGGCAATCTTTTCCATGCCGTTACGTTTAGCATATTAGCATTAACTTCACTAGTACAATTATTTGTGAGAAAGGAAACTATTCAAATAACTAATAGTAAAAGGATAATGGCTATTGCTCTTTTCTTCATATTTATGGGATTGTGGTACCCTGAATTTGTAGACAAAAATGCTCTTTTGCTTCTAGTGGTTTCACCTGTAGGAGTTATACCCTGTCCAACGCTGCTTACAACCATAGGCCTACTGACCCTTATTATGCCGAGTGTGAATAAGTTTCAATATCTAATTACAATTATAATGGGTATTGTATATGGAGTAATAGGAGTATTTCTTTTTAATGTATACCTGGACATCACGCTGTTGATTTTTGCTTTATATGCAGGTAGCCTATATTTTAGAAGTCTTCGGCAAGCAAAGTCTAGAAGAGTTTTATGTTCTCCGGTAGCTAAATAAAAGTATCTCCAATAGCAGATCAACAACAAATGCCCCAGTCTGCCAAAACAAACTACTTATACGATCAGAAGGATGTACTGAGTGTATCACTGGAGATTGGACGAAGTGCAGCACTTTAGCTTCTGCCACAGCAAACCCATTGGTATTACAGGTGTTTTGACCAATGTCAAAAGTGTATCAAATTCGGATTTTTTTATGCTTTTGTCAGCCCTCTCTTTCAAGTTAAAATCAGATAGAAAGAGAGGGCAAAATTGTGAAAAAGAAGTCTCAGAACAGACATCGTCCATTAACCAGCAGATAAAATATCTATTATGGCTACACTCGCTTATATCGCAAATGAGCTTTGAGGTCACAAGTTATCCATATAGCACCCATGCCTGTCGCATAATCGTAAGCGCTTACGATTATGCGACAGGCTGTTTATATAAAGTTTATAACACTAGTGATCCTGGCCACATATTCTGTTCTGTGTGCGAATCTCTAAAACAGACAGCAAAAAAATGAAGCTGATTATGTTAAGAAAAGTAAAGCTTACTATTACGCCTTTTTGGCCAGAATCTTGTCTAATATAGCATCAATACGCTCCTGGGTACCGGGCTTGCATACTACTTGTAAAGGCTGGACCTG
>LOEW01000145.1 GCA_001516045.1 Desulfosporosinus sp. BRH_c37 | reverse complement strand
CTATAATCGTCAAAGATAGGTTGAATATGCTCTGTTTTGCACCCTAGCAAAATTATGTCGCCTGTGGAACCGTGCATGTTCGTCATGCCACTACCGTGCTTCTCCCAAAGATCACAAATTGTACGAAGTGTTTTCGTATTGTAGAAAAAACCAGATGGTTGATTAATACGGATAGTATGGAACTCCGCAAGAGCTGGGTAAGTTTGTGGTTCATCTACATAACGGCCAATTACACCGCCGCCGTATCCTCTAACTCCAACGATTCCACCGTGTTTCCAGTGTCCTCTACGCTCAACATAGGATCTTTCCAAGACTTGGAGCAATTCGGCTGCAGCTTCGGTTCTCACTGCGGCCCGTTTAATTTCAGATACAAAACTTGGCCATTTACCTTTTTCTAATTCGTCCAGTAGTGGCGTTTTCTTTTCTGTCATGGCACACCCTCCGTCTTCAAGTTTATAGGTTTCTTACATCTCAGCAATGCTGATGGCACCAGATGGGCAAACTGTAATACAGCTTTCGCAACCCAAGCACTCTGATTCATCACCAGTTACTTGGGCTTTGTCCTCAACGAAGCTAAGCAGGTGAGCAGGACAACTTTCAGTACATTCGCTGCATCCAGAACACTGATCTTCGTCAATTGTTACAATAAACAAAATAACACCTCCTTAACCTTAAAGAGAAAAATGAATGTTTTGATGGAAAACTTTGTGAAAATCTTTCTTGTGTAAATTAACACTAGATCATGTTCTTAATTTAACATTTTGTGTACTAAACGTACAATATATAATCCTGATCGCACTATATGAAAACCATAGGGCAAAAATTTGATGCTACCCTGGGAAGAAGTAGGCATTACTTACTGAGATTCCTCCTTGCAGAAAAACGACTTGACTCATGCCTTTTCCTTTAAGAATACAAGCTGCTTCATAGCCCCTGATCCCTAATCCACATACAGTAACAACTAACGAATCCCTTGGGACCTCTTGCCAACGATCCCGTAGTTCTCCCAATCTAATGACCATGGTTCCCTTGATGGGTAATGGATAGGAAGCCACCTCATCCGGTTCACGTACATCAAGCAGACATAGCTTTTCCCCGGCCTGTAAGCGACTTACTACAGCCTCTGCTGTAATTCCCTGCGCAACCCCTAGACGCATGTTTTCTAACGTTGTAGCAGCATGGATAAGTACATCAATCGCTGTAGCAAAGGGTGGTGCATATGCTAAATCCAAGTCAATAAGATCTTCTACCTTGGCGCCAAATTTAAGGGCTGTCGCCAAGACGTCGAGTCTTTTTACACTCTCTCCTAAACCACAAACTTGGGCACCCAGCAAGCGCCCATTCTCTTGTTCGGCAATTAATTTAATCGTAATATTGGCATGCATCGGATAATAATGTGTGGAATCAAGCCCACTACTCACACTGGTCACAACATTGTAGCCTCGTTTTCTAGCCTCCGATTCACCCAGACCTGTGCGTCCTATATTTAGCTCAAAAGCTTGAAGAACAGATGTTCCCTCAACAGGAGCATAGCGGGCGGAAATCCCCATCATATGGTCAGCGATAACACGGCCTTGTTTGTTGGCCGTTGAAGCTAGCGGAATATATACCGGTTCTCCTGTAATTAGATGACGTTGTTCTGCACAGTCTCCACCAGCATAAATTGCTGGATCGTTGGTCATTAAGTGTTCGTCAACTTGAATAGCTCCAGTACTTCCAATCGTAAGCCCGGCCTCGCGGGCTAATTCAACTTCCGGACGTACCCCCGTCGCGATGACAACCGCTTCAGTTTCAAATATTCCCTGTTCTGTTATTACACGGCAGACATTTCCTTCGGCATCCCCTTCTAAAGCTTTTATCATGCAGGAAAGCTGAAGCTCAACCCCTTGACCCTTTATTTGTCGTTCCACTAGTTTAGCCATATCAGCATCCAGCAACTTTGGTAATACTCGAGACTCTGCCTCACATATAGTAACTTTTAAACGTGGAGCCGCCAAAGCATCTGCTGTTTCAATTCCGATCAATCCTGATCCCATAACTGTAATGTGTTTTACCTTCTTTGTTTTGATAAATTCCTTAAGTACTTGGGCATCCTGCGGACGATGAAGAGTAAACACTTGACCTAAATTCACACCCGGTATAGGGGGTATACTCGGTTTAGCACCAGTTCCGAGAACTAAATAATCGTAATCCAACTCTTCCTCGACCCCAGTTACCACGTGTCGAACAAAGACTTTTTTATTTACTCGATCAATTTTCTTTGCTTCTGTTTGGGTAAGAACTTTAGCATTCTTTTGACTCTGAAAAAAATCAGTATTCCTAAGCAAGCCGTAAGAGGTCTTCATTAATCCATCTAGTTGAGGTACTAAGTTAGCTACATAAAGTGGTAGTCCACAAGCCCCGTAAGAAAGAAGAGTTCCTTTTTCTATAATTGTAATATCAGCCTCGGAATTCAAGCGACTTAAACGTGCAGAAACTTTGGGACCAATTACAACTCCGCCTACCAGAATTACTTTCATGTACACTTCTCCTCCCTAATTAATTACAATTACTAATTAATTGTACAAATTAAAAAATTTTAAGATACGCCAGCTATAATCTTAAAACAATTTTTCAATCAATAACCTTTTACAAATACTCTGAAAAAATGGACCCTTTCAGGCATCCTGAAAGGGTCCATTCAAAAGAATCCATCAGTACCGACTAATCTTCTAAAAACTCAAAGAACGGCTTTTTCAAACTAACCATTGCATTTACCATAAGTTCAACTAAGCCACCGTACTGAAGGTTGAATTTTTCGGTAGCATCATAGTGTTCCAGAATTGCTCGCATAGCTCCTTTGCAGTTAGAACAAGGAGCACAGATATATTTTGGCAGTGAGGTATTTTCCATGGTACCCATGAAGGCTCCAAGAATTTGATTGAATTTTTTCCGAGAAGCAACTGAATCTCTGAATTGTGGAAAATTCAAGTAATTCATAATGGCGAAACCACTTCCTCCACCACAGCAGTAGTTTTCTACTCCATGTGGAGCCATTTCCCTAAACTGAGGAGCTATTTCCTTTAGTACATTACGTTGAGGCTGAACAACCCCCATTTGCCGCACCACATTACAAGGATCATGAAGGGTGACCGGAAAATTGTTTTTACTGGGATTAAATTTTATACTCTTGTTCTTAACCATTTCCCAGAGCAGAGGCAGACAGCTCTCCACAGGTACCTTAGCATCACTCAAGGCCATGCGGTCAGCTACAATAGCTGAAGCCTTATGGGCATGTCCACACTCCGCCATCACCAATCGGTTGACTCCTAAGTCTTTGGCCGCTTTCATCTGCATCAAGGCAACCTGTTTAGCTTGAAAATCATCATACCAGATACCATAGTTTACACTGTCATAGCCTATGATTTCACTACTGAGTGTCCAGTTTAAGCCAGCAGCATCAAAGAGAATGGCAAAGGCAACAGGGTTTTCCGGCCAGGCTATAAACTCTCCGGCATTATGAAACAGTAAGATGTCCGCACCTTTTTTGTCTATCGGAAATTTAAGCTTGATGCCAAATTTTTCTTCAGTATCTTCTTCTAAAAACTCAAGGGTATCTAAAAAGGCTGGTTTACTTAAACCAGTCGACGAACCTGTTTTCAGCTGATTCATCGTACCTTTTGTATGCAGTGGAGTCGGGGCAATGCCCATTTCTTGGCTGAAGATCTTGCGAATTTCTTTGGAAAGAATGGCGTTATCTAAGCCCAGCGGGCAGGTCTGAGCACAGCGACGACAAAGATTACAACGATAGGCTAATTCCCCCAGTCGAGCAATCGTTTCCCAGTTCACATCGATATCTGCTCCGACAAAGCCACCTAACAGTTTCCCACTCGTGGTGAAATACTTCTTCGCAATTTTCCGAAGAACCTCGGAACGATAAATTGGTCGGTACATCTCATTGTTCCCTGACGCCTCGTAGATATGACAGGCAGCTGAACACGTATCGCATTTCGCGCAGTATTCAAAGGACAATGAGAGTGGTTGGAGCGCTCCATTATTGGCATCAGAAAAGATCTTTTCTAAACCATTAAGGAACTTGCGAACAAATTCATCTTCTTCCTCTTTAGTTTTCGGACGAGTTAAAGTATCAATACCAACGTAACCATCTAAAGAAGTACAGTATTTTTCTCTCCAGGCAGGCTTAGGATCCGTTAACGGTGGTTCCATTCCAGGTTTATCATACGGAGCCAGCAGAGGCATGAGCTGATTCAATTCGAGTTTGATCAGTTGCTCATCCGCACGTCCCATGTCCTTAGGAAGTAAATCTTTTTGATTTATCATTCTTAGATCTCCTTTTTCAAATAGTTAACACTTAAGAATTGGAAGATTGGAAGTTATTACTTGGGTGCGTTAGGTGCCTTGATATGAGGGGCAGACCAAGAGGTTGTTGGCCGAAACGATGACGCATCTTTAATTTTTTGCTCAACCGCACTCCCCCTAAGATTAGGAGTATTGTCCCAAAGAACTGTATGGAACGTAAAATACTTTCCAACGTAGTGACTCATCTTACTCATAGGAATATAAATTAACATAATTCCGACTAAAATCACATGTAAGGTTACTAAACCACTGGCAGGAAAAGGCGTAAACGTGATAAGGTACGCGGTTACGGCTCTGGCATTATCAAAGGATAAATCACCGCCCCAGGTGAGGACCCCTGTGAATAAGGCCGCAAAAAGGAGTAAAAGATTAAAGTACTCTTGTGGAGTTGTATATTTTTTCAAAGTATTGTCAAACATCCTGCGTAGAAATAAAAATCCCGCCCCTAAAGTACCCAGGGCGAGGCCGAAGATCCCTGTCGCTACAGATAAATAATAAATCAACAGACCCCAGATACTGGGACTGTTGGCCGCTACAATAATTCCGTTGAGTACAGACACTGCTCCTATGACCAATAAAATTGTCCAGGCCATGAGAAAGTAAATTCCTAGGTGTAGCGCATAAGAAATCCACCAAAATGGACGTTGGTTCTCAAACAATGTCTTAATAAAAAGTATTTCTTTAACCATTTCAACTAATTCCCTCACATGAGAAATCTCGTGAGGCTTACTCCACCACGATACTTCCTCATAAAAGGATCCCCCATGTTCAAACCCTTTTTCTTTAGGAACGGGATAGAGTTCCATTCGTCCATGCATGGGCATTTTTGCAAATTGATACGCTTTGAAAACAGATATTCCGACAAAAAGGAGTATGGATAAATACGCAATAAAACTAAGTAACATTAATCCCTCAACCTCCCTACACTTGATATTATTGTAACAATTCTAGTCTATGTGAGTTCATATAGCTTGTAAAATTATCATTTCTAATTATCACCATTGCAGAATTTGATCGCTAATCATATGTTTCTATTATTAAGAAGTGACATATTGTAATGGCTGACTGAAGGCTACAAATTAGTCAATGTTTATGCTAAAAAAGTCTAATGCGATATCGCATTAGACTTTTTCGTTCTTATCAGACCCCCATGCCGCTGCGTGGCACCGCTGAATGATGGAAAATATATTTTTCAAGGCAGAAAGTAGTAAAAGCTCACTAGAATTTAGTTTGTTTTATCCAATCGTAAGCCTCCCACTTCTACAAGTGGGAGTGGGCCCCCGTACTCCGCTTAGGTGGGGGTAGACTCCCCCGCCTAAGTCTCGATGTTCAACTTTAGTTGAACGAGTTCACTTACATCGTTTTGGTACGTCTCCCTAGGTGGACGTGGACCGAAGAACTGGAAGTAATGGCACTCTAATCGTCCAGTATAAAGCTTACGGCTTTTATCCCAACGCCGTCCTATTAACCGTTCTGGGAATTGATGAGTGGTTAGCATATGAAGGGACCAGTTTTGTAATCGATTAAACGTTTCGCCAAGTTCAAGATAAAGTCCTTCAATTTCTGTGACGTCCCCAAGTCGTTCTCCGTACGGCGGGTTAGCAATCATATGCCCGTATTTGAATCTAGAGCGCACATCGGCCACTGGTAATCGTTGGAAATGGATTACATCTTCTACCCCAGCCTCGATAGCGTGTGCGCGCGCTAAGGACAATGCGTTTGGATCGATATCTGAACCGTATATATGTAAAGGTACGTTTCGATTCCATAGATCAAGAGCTTCCTGCCAAGCTTCTTGCCAGAGTGCTTTGGGGATTCTGGGCCATTTCTCTGCTGCAAAACTACGTTTGAGGCCCGGTGCTCGGTTTTGGGCAATGAATGCCGCTTCGATGGGAATAGTTCCGGTCCCACAAAAAGGGTCTATTAAAGCACGATCTTTGTGCCAGAAGCTTAGTTGAAGCATTGCCGCAGCCAAAGTTTCTTTTAATGGTGCTTGTCCGGCAAGTTGACGGTATCCGCGCTTATGTAAACCTAATCCGGACGTGTCTATGGTCAGTGTTACGATATCATTTAACAAGGCAACTTCGATCTGATAACGGGGTCCGGTCTCTTCAAACCAACTCCTACTATAGCTTCCTCTGAGACGTTCCACAATCGCCTTTTTAACAATAGCTTGACAATCGGAAACACTAAACAATTGGGATTTAATGGATTTTCCTTGGACGGGGAAGTTCGCATTTTCGGGAAGCCATTCCTCCCAGGGTAATGCTTTTGTTTGCTGAAAAAGCTCTTCAAATGTTCGGGCTTTGAATGAGCCCATTTTAAGGAGGACACGATCAGAACTACGTAACCAGAGGTTTGTACGACAAATCCCCAGCTCATCAGTGGCGAAGGAGACTCTCCCGTTTTCGACTCTTAAGTTATCATACCCAAGTTTTTTGAGTTCACGAGCCACAATGGATTCCAAACCAAAAGCGGCAGTTGCGATCAGTTCAATATTTGGCATATGGATTCAACCTCTCTTAACCAAATGATATGCAAGAATATGTATAGAGACTTGTTATGTTTGTCATCTATCCTGACTATCATAATTGGTGTACGACGAAATGGCAAATTTGATGACCTAACCCACGTTTGCAGTTAAGACTACCGTCATAACTTCAAGCATTTCTCTAGTATCACTTATTTCTGACAGTTCCGGGTCTTGGATCTCCAAAGTTCCATCCTCATTTTTATAAAGCATACGTTTATTTTCGACTACTCCCCAAGTATCTTCGAGAATGTATTCTGTTGATTGTTCTCGTAATGAGTCCTTCATTAGTTCGACCACGTGGTTTTTCATTGACTCATCATAATCTGCTAGTGCCACGTTTACATATGCGCTAATAGTTTTAAGCATGCTAATACCACCTTTAGTTTTCATTAATTTGTAATTCAGATCAATGGTACTGCGCAATGGAATGGGGGGGTATTAAAAAGACGGCTCATTCTGAGCCGCCAAGAAGAAAAAAATAATCGACCACATAAACCTATAGGATCAAATTTGTAGTGATCTGATTAATCAATTATATTATCCTCTCTTATGCTTAGCGAAGTAAGCCCAGTTCTCTTTTTGTGCGTTCTGCCATTTGTTTAAGCATTCTTTCTCTATCGCTTGTATATAACGGTCCATAAAATACTATACCGTACTTCTCTAACATTTTTGCTTCTATGGATTTTCTAGTACGTCCTATTTCAGGGACATACAGAGACTTCCTTTTAGCTTTATGGAATTTCGCATGATGGGCAATATCAATAAATACTGCAAGATTTGCAGTTCTATCGTCATCATTAATCTCATTTAGATGGTGTACAATTTCAGTTACTTTTAATTTTCTTTCTAAGTATCTCTCAATAATTAACCTAGAGATCTCAGTTGTTTCATTTTCACTATTCATGGAAATGCCGTCGCTCATAATTGACTCCTTTCAAAGTATTACCCAAACAAAAACAAGCAACAGCCATTGGGATTTCTGCTTGTCATCCCCCAAGCTATATTGCTCTTATTTCAAAGTAATTTAATAAATTTGATTTGTTAACTTATTTAGTATACTATATTTTGTTCATAATTTCAACAATATTTGTTTGGTAGAGCATTCTTTGCATTAGATCCGAAAATCTGGGAGATCCTAAGCCAAAGAAGAAATACACACATACGCTTATACTCTAGCGAAAGGGGATCAAATAAATGGGCAATAAGAAAACTGACAAATCTAGAATCCATGCAGCTAACGTCGATGACAACCGCCTTAATTCCGATCGCGATAAGAAAAAGGTTCCAACGAGTGCTACAAATAATTCTAAGGACCGGGTTTAAAAACCCGGCCTTTCTTTTAGAAGTGCATTAGACCTAGACCTCCCTATTTCGTCGCTTGAGTACATTTCGATAATTTTGAGAATAACCTCAACTGCCTTTGCCATGGCGTATGTTGGGATAAATTCATATTTTCCGTGAAAATTATGTCCGCCAGTAAATATATTTGGGGTAGGTAAACCCATATAGGATAGTCTTGCCCCATCAGTTCCGCCTCGGATCGGGCGAATGTCTGGAACGACTCCTACTGCCTCCATAGCCTTTGCAGCAGTGTCTACGATGTGTTTAACTGGCTCGATCTTCTCTTTCATATTAAAATATTGATCTTTAATCTCGACATTAAATGCTCCATTCCCATACTTGTCATTGAGATTGTCCGCAATCTTCTGCATCTGTTCTTTCCTTTTTTCAAAAGAAGTAAAGTCAAAATCCCTTATGATATACCGAAGTACGGCGTTTTCAACTTCCCCATGTATTTCGGTTAGGTGATAAAACCCTTCATACCCTTCCGTCTCTGCTGGTGTTTCGCCCTTAGGTAATTGATCGACATATTCCTGAGCTAGGAGAATGGCATTAATCATTTTCCCTTTTGCAGAACCAGGATGAATATTTCTCCCTTGTATATTTACTTTCGCCCCCGCTGCATTAAAATTCTCATATTCTAGTTCTCCAAGCGGTCCGCCATCTATGGTGTAAGCAAAATCTGCTCCGAACCTTTCAATATTGAAGTGGTCTGCTCCTCTCCCAACCTCTTCATTGGGCGTAAACGCAATGCATATTTTACCATGCAATACTTCCGGATGGTTTTTTAAATACTCCATCGCTGTCATAATTTCTGCAATTCCAGCTTTATCGTCTGCCCCCAGCAAGGTCGTACCGTCCGTTGTAATCAGTGTTTTACCCTTATAGTTTAGAAGCTCAGGAAAATCCTTTGGAGATAATATAATATTCTTTTCCTTATGAAGTTTGATATCCAGGCCATTATAATCTTCAATAATTTGGGGATTCACTCCCTGACCACTCATATCTGGGCTAGTATCCAAATGTGCAATAAAACCAAGAGCTGGGATTATCTTTTTCGTATTTGCCGGTAAATTAGCAATGACATAGCCATTTTTATCTAAAGAAATATCTTCCATATTAATGGTCTTTAATTCTTCAACAAGAACTTTGGCGAACTCTATCTGTCCCAGAGTTATCGGGACGGTATCCTCTTCGCTAGACATGGTATCAAATTTAATATACTTTAAGAATCTTTCTGTAACAGTTGACAATCTTTACATCCTCCAATATCTCAGTGAACTCGTTCAACTAAAGTTGAATATCGCGACTTTGGTGGGGATAGAAATCTAGACCTCGAGCCAGGCTTGAGGCCTAGATTCGGGTCATTAACTCTTAGAACTCACTCTTTTCAGCACGTTTAGCCTTTTTCTGTTCCTGTTTAAATTCTGCACTTCTAGAATCGTACTTAGCACTAGTGAACCCTTTTGGACGTTTTTGGATCTCTCCTGTCTTTTTCATTTCTACCTCCATGTATCTCAACATAAAATAGTAACCCATGTTTAGTATGTTTCAGTAGCACAGATATCATGTAGCTTAACAACTTAACTTCAGTCACATTTTCTGAGAAACTAAATATCATGCAAGAAGAGAAATATTGAAAAAAACTGCTTAGATTGGGTGATTGTATGAATTATAAGTTGGCACAGTCCAATTACAGGCATCTAGTTGTAGGGGCTGACACAAAGATCCCTCTGAAAAACGGTAAATATGCTTCAGCCATAAACTTTGATAACGCGGCTTCAACTCCTCCCTTTGTTTCAGTAATGGAAGAAATCAATAACTTTTCTACTATGTATTCTTCTATCCATCGTGGCACCGGTTATAAGTCAAAGCTTTCTTCCCAGCTCTTTGAAGAAGCAAGGTCAATTGTCCTAAAATTTGTCAATGCCGACCCTCACCACGATACCGTAATATTTGTCAAAAATACGACAGAAGCAATCAACAAATTATCTTATCGTCTCTGGAAAGGAAATAAGAAAAGAGTAATTTTATCGAGCTGGATGGAGCACCATTCAAACGATCTTCCGTGGAGAAATAAGTTTCAAGTAGATTATGTTGAAACAAATCTCAATGGAAAATTAAGCCTTGAAAATTTAGAGCATAAATTAAATTTTCATAAGGGCAATGTTGAACTCGTAACTGTAACCGGAGCCTCCAATGTTACAGGATATGTAAACCCGATACATAAAATAGCAGAATTAGCCCACCGCTACAAGGCAAAGATACTAGTCGATGGCGCACAGTTGGTCCCTCACCATGCAGTTAATATGAAACCGAATAATCCACTCCAGCATATCGATTATCTTGCTTTTTCCGCTCATAAAATGTACGCTCCCTTTGGCACTGGAGTACTCATTGGCCCGCAAGATACATTTAAGCAGGGTATTTCAGAATTCGTGGGCGGAGGTACCGCTGAGACCGTGACCCATGATTGGGTAGTGTGGGAAAACGCTCCCCATAAAGAAGAGGCGGGAACCCCCAACGTTATGGGGGTTGTAGCTCTCGTGGCAGCGATTAAAACCTTAACTGCCATAGGCATGAGGAACATAGATAACTATGAGAATGAGCTTACCAACTATGCCAACCTGAAGCTAAAATCAATCCCTGGGATAACGCTTTACTCTCATACCGTCCAAGGTGAACCCAGAATTGGGGTTATCCCTTTTAATATTAAAGGAATAGCTCACCAACAAGTGGCAGCTATACTATCGGATGAGGCGGGTATCGCGGTTCGTACCGGATGTTTTTGTACCCAGCCCTATATTCAACAGCTATTATCCATTTCCCCGAAACAAATGGTGTTCTATAAAAAGAGTGGGGACGCTCCCCGCCCTGGTGTAGTTCGACTCAGCTTCGGTATCTACAACGACTTCAGTGAAATTAATGTTTTAACCAACTTACTTGAAAGAATCGTTAAACACCCTACAGTTTACAGTAAATGGAATGTAATATAATTCCTATTTCTACTTATAATAGGTTTGTATGAAACATTGAAGGGGTGCGTTAATTGAATAAAAGAATGAACATCCTCATGTTTAGCGGAGAATATGATAAAGCTTTAGCCGCACTGGTACTTGCCAACTCTGCTCGGGAGTTGGAGGTCGATGTTACCATGTTCTTTGCGTTTTGGGGGTTATTTCTAGTTCGTGACCCTGATAAGGGGACGTCCGAGGATAAAAGTCTCTACGAAAAAATGTTCGGGATGGTTACTCCCAAGGGACCTGAGGAATTGCCCCTCTCCAAAATGAACATGGCCGGACTCGGAAAACACATGCTACTAGAGATGATGGAAGAGGACAAAACCCCCTCTCTAACAGACTTTCTCAATGGAGCGAAGAAGAAAGGAGTTAAATTTTATGGGTGTAAATTATCGGTTGATGTAATGGGCTTTAAAGAAGACGAACTGTTACCGGAAGTTGAAATCATCACTGCCAAAGAATACTTAAGCGACGCCCTGGCTTCTGACCTTCAACTCTTCATTTAGTTACTTCGTGCTTATTCCCAGAGCCGCTTTGGCCAGCCGGTCTACGTAGTCGTTAAATCGATCTCCGGAGTGACCGGCTACTTTTCTAAATTCGTAGAGCCCATGATGTGATCTCATAAACGCAACGTAGGCTTGAGTAAACTTATTTTTCGCTTGCCAATCCCCGGTAACCCAATGAGAAATTCCGGAATAGTCGTGATAAATCAGGATACGGGCATTAAGCGTTTTAGCTTTTTCCACAGCATGTACTACAGCCGCTATTTCTCCAGCCACATTTCTCATACTTGCGGCTTCCAGGTCCTCCCCGACACCATTACCTTCAAAAACAACCTCGCCATCCTTGATAAAAGCATATCCATAGGAATACTTGCCCTTGCTGAAGCTTCCATCAGTATAGACTTCATAGTCAACCTGTCCTAGAGAATCAAGCTGTCCACTTACCTTGGTACTTCCGCTAGGATCGGTAGAAACTTTAACACTACCATTAAGCCACTCAAGGGCTTCAACTTTCGTTTCAAACCCTTTATACACCGCCCCTTTGTACCCCTTGACAGATGCCAGACATTCTTGCCAGTTGTTAAAAATCCCTACCTTAGACCCTACTTTAACTACGTAGTAATTTTTTTTACTCACAGCTTGTCCCTCCATAAACCTTAGCGCTCTTAACTAGGTTACCTGATGAAAACCTTTTGATGAATGAGATTCTTTCAATAATAAAATAATAGGTTAAAGCTGAGCAAAATACAAACCATAAATGAAGGAGGACTGTCCCCGTGGCTAAAGTTATGAAAACCATGGATGGAAATCAAGCCGCCGCAATGGCTTCGTACGCCTTAACTGAAGTGGCCGCGATCTTTCCGATTACCCCGTCTACTCCAATGGCCGAAGGCGTTGATGAATGGTCTGCACATGGTAGAAAGAATATATTTGGTCAACCTGTAACAGTGTCCGAACTGCAGTCTGAAGCAGGTGCCGCAGGAGCCTTGCACGGTTCTTTGCAAGCAGGGGCACTCTCTACCACTTATACTGCTTCTCAGGGTCTTCTCTTAATGATCCCCGAGATGTACAAATTAGTCGGGGAACTGTTGCCAACAGTGTTTCATGTTTCTGCTCGTGCTATTGCTACGCACGCTTTGTCTATCTTCGGCGACCACCAAGATGTTATGGCTTGTCGGCAAACCGGTTTTGCCTTACTGGCTTCTTCAAGTGTTCAAGAAGCTCATGATTTAGCTTACACAGCCCATCTCTGTACGATTAGGTCCCGAGTTCCTTTTCTGCACTTTTTTGATGGATTCCGAACCTCACATGAAATTCAAAAGATCGAAGTGATCAATGAACAAGACATTGCCAAGCTTGTCGATTGGCAAGCCATCCAAACATTTCGTGATCACGCTCTAACTCCAGAACACCCAGTTGTCCGAGGGACTGCCCAAAACCCTGACATTTATTTTCAAGGTCGAGAAGCAGCTAACCCTTTTTATGAGGCAGTACCGGATATTGTTGAAAACTATATGCAGCAAATTAAACAAATTACGGGTAGAGAGTATCATCCCTTTGATTATTACGGGTCCCCAGATGCGGAATATGTTATCGTCGCCATGGGCTCTGTCTGTGAGACGATCGAGGAGACTCTTGACCACCTCATGGCCAAAGGGGAAAAGGTTGGCCTGATTAAAGTTCACCTTTACCGACCATTCTCGGAAAAATACTTCTTAAACGTCCTCCCCAAAACTGTCAAGAAAATTGCCGTGCTCGATCGCACCAAAGAGCCAGGATCGCTTGCTGAACCCTTATGTCTTGATGTCGTTCATCTATTTTACAATAGCGACCTCAAGCCGCTAATAATTGGAGGACGTTACGGTCTCGGTTCTAAGGATACCCGCCCCGCTCAGATCATTGCGGTCTATGATAATCTCATGCAGACCAATCCCAAAGATGGATTTACCATCGGAATCTCGGATGATGTTTCGTACACCTCTCTTCCTGAAGTAGATCTTGTTGAAACAACTCCCCAAGGAACCATCAGTTGTAAGTTTTATGGCTTGGGTTCTGACGGGACAGTCGGAGCGAACAAATCTGCTATTAAGATTATCGGCGATCAGACACCCCTTTATGCCCAAGGTTATTTTTCTTATGACAGTAAAAAATCCGGTGGTACAACAATTTCTCACTTACGTTTTGGCAAGCAGCCGATAAAATCTACTTACTTGGTATATCTTGCGGACTACATTGCCTGCCATAACAAATCTTTCATTTATAGCTACGATCTATTAAAAGGGCTCAAGCCTAATGGGGCGTTCGTTTTGAATTGCCCATGGAAACCTGAAGAATTAGATAGAGAACTCCCAGCCTCGCTTCGACGCAATATCGCCAAGAGCAATATCAATTTTTATATAATTGATGCAGTTAAGATTGCCTCTGAAATTGGTCTTGGCGGGAGGATCAATATGATCATGCAGGCTGCTTTCTTTAAGCTGGCTAATATTATTCCAGTCGAAGACGCCGTAAAGTTCTTAAAGGAATCCATCGCCAAAATTTACGGCAGTAAAGGTCAGAAGATTGTGGACATGAATTTTGCCGCAGTGGATCGCGGCATAGAATCCTTGCAAAAGGTTAGTATCCCAGAATCCTGGGCCAATGCAGAATCAACGGATACCCCGACGGTTGACGAACCGGCATTTATTAAGAACATTCAACGTCCCATGGCTCGCAACGAAGGGGACGATCTTCCCGTCAGTACTTTTGTGGGAATGGAGGATGGCACCTTTCCAGTGGGTACAACCACTTATGAAAAACGCAGGATAGCTGTCATGATCCCTGAGTGGCAAATTGATAAGTGTATCCAATGTAACCAGTGTTCCTATATTTGTCCGCACGCCACCATTCGGCCATTCTTGTTAAGTGCTGAGGAGAAAGCCAAGGCCCCTGCTAGTTTCGAGACGAAGAAACCACTCGGTAGTGGGTTACAAAACCTTCACTATCGCATCCAAGTCGATCCGTTAGATTGTACAGGATGTGGAAACTGTGCAGATATCTGCCCTGCGCCGGGAAAAGCCATAATCATGCAGCCGGCTGCACCTCAAATCGATGCCCAATCGGATAACTGGTACTTTGCCTTCGGCGTTACTGAGAAGAACGGCCTTATGGATCCAAAAACGGTTAAAGGCAGTCAGTTTCTGCGACCGCTCTTTGAATTCAGCGGAGCTTGCCCAGGGTGTGGAGAAACACCGTACATCAAGCTTATTACTCAATTATTCGGCGACCGTATGATGATTGCCAACGCTACTGGTTGTTCTTCCATTTACGGAGCAAGCGCTCCTTCAGTCCCTTATAATACAAATACGAAGGGAAAGGGCCCTGCCTGGGCTAATTCGCTTTTTGAAGATAACGCCGAATACGGATATGGAATGCAGCTTGGCGTTAAACAACTTCGAGATAATTTAGCAATTCTCGTTAAACAATCTTTAGAGAGCCCCCTTCCCGAAAGCCTTAAGGAAGCCATCCGCGAATGGTTAGCAGGAAAAGATGATGGGGAAGCCTCAAAGGCTGCAACGGCTAAAGTTTTAGCTGCTCTATTATCTGTTCCAGAGTCAGACCAAGCACTAGTCCATGCAATCTTGACTAAAAAAGATTACTTTATTAAACGGTCCCAATGGATGATCGGAGGGGATGGCTGGGCATATGATATCGGCTATGGAGGATTAGACCATGTCTTGGCCTCCGGAGCAGACATTAATATCCTAGTCCTAGATACAGAAGTCTATTCCAATACGGGTGGTCAGTCCTCTAAATCTACCCCCACTGCGGCCGTTGCCAAATTTGCGGCAGCGGGTAAAAAAATTCGCAAGAAGGACCTTGGCATGATTGCAATGTCTTATGGCTATATCTATGTAGCTCAGATTGCTATGGGAGCTAATATGAATCAAACGATCAAAGCCCTTACGGAAGCTGAAAATTATAAAGGACCCTCTATAGTCATTGCCTACTCTCCTTGCATTAACCATGGGATTAAGAGGGGAATGGGCACTTCAATTGCGGAAGCAAAGAAAGCAGTTGATGCCGGATATTGGCATCTCTACCGCTATAACCCCCTGCTCAAAGAAGAAGGAAAGAATCCTTTCATTTTAGACTCTAAAGAACCTTCCGGTTCATTTCAGGACTTCATCCAAGGCGAAGTCCGTTACGCCCAATTAACTTCTAGTTTCCCTGACATTGCTGATGAACTATTTAAGGTAGCTGAACACCATGCCGTAGAACGGTATCAAAGCTACAAACGCTTAACTGAAATGCAGTATTAAGAATCACGAAACAGTGAAAGGACTGGGGCTAGCTGTAGCCTCGGTCCTTTTACTGTATGTGGATATCTGAAATTTTGTATACGTACCCACTATAGGAGAGGCACGATGCATCGTGCCCCCCAAAGGTGTGATTAATTGGTTTACTATTTTTGATTTGAGTCAACCCATTCTTTAGCGTTCCACACTTCAAGTTCGCTGGGGATAGCTACATTAGATATTTCCTTCAATTTCTCGATATTTGCCCAAGCCGCGGTTGTATGTTGTTCGATAGGTCTAAGAATAGGGCGTTCGTTAGTATTTTGTTCACTCATAAATTAACATCCCTCCTTCTTCATTTAGTATGATCAGTCCTAAGAAATAACATTCCAAGCCTAAACATTCAACCTAAAAATATTTATGGTCTAGGTAGTTTTAAGCTAGATTTTTTTCATTAAACTGAATATAATAGAATTATCAAAATATTTTGTCAATGATGAAATGACAAATTTATAATCTTTTATACAACTAACTTTAGGGCAACTAATCCTGAATGCCTTGCACACAAAGTATTATTAAGGGGGAATAATTATGGAGACTTATCGAGTGAAGGTTGGTGCAAAAGGAGAAATCGTTTTACCCTTAGACTTACGCAAGCTCTTTGGACTGGTTGCGGAGGATACGTTAGATCTATGTGTCGATTCAGAAGGCAAAGTTTTTGTACGAACAGCAGAGCGCTCTGTTCGGCCACTTTCAGATTTCTTTGAGGATTTGATTATCGGCGATTTGCTTGCTGATGGGTGTACTGGAGATTGTTTAAAAACCAAGCTTTTAAAGTGTAAATTAAAACTAAGTACCGTACTTGATCGCCTATCAGAAGAAGCCCACAGAGCACACAAAAATGGTCAATCTATGAAGTGGTGGGAAACTCAAGCTCTTGCCTCCCAGAGTATTAATAAGACCTCAAAAGGGATATACGATGTTATGTTAACCACCCGTAGTATCCATGATTTGGTTGTTCTTCGGGAAGAAGAACTAAGAGAGATTCCAGCGGTCTTCAAAAGCTTAGAACAAGATCCTTCGGCGTTTAAGCGCCTTAAAGGGCCTTATTACGAGACCTACCGGGTTTCTTTCCGTTGTGGATGTAAGGAATATCGGGTAGTTTACACAGTCTTTGCCCCGGAAAATCTAATAGTCGTTTTAACCGTAGGAGCGCGTGAAGTACTATACGAACGCTTGAAGTGTATAGCATGAGCATAGCTAACTTACCTTGAAAAGGGGATGTAACAAACTTGTTTTCCAGTTTGTTACATCCCCTTTTGTACTTATCAAAATTTGAGGATTATTCACCATTTCGTAGGTTGAATTATCCTCGAATTTGGGATAGCGTACCCATCATTTTAAAATAAGCAAGTTTTGTTTCGCGCTTTTCTCTGTGATATAATTACTTCGGTTCTTAGTAAAACGGAAGGAGACTGAAACTCAGTGAATCAAGTCGGCAATAATGTTGTCTTAAGTCTAAAAAGCTCACCCCGATACCGCTGGTTTATCTTAGCAACCGTTTCGATTGGCACGTTCATGGCAACCTTAGATAGCAGTATTGTCAATGTTGCCCTTCCCACCATTTCTGGAAAATTACATACTGATCTTTCAACCTTACAATGGGTCGTCACCGCATATTTATTGACTATATCCAGTTTGCTTCCTGTTTTCGGGCGAATTGCTGATCTATTAGGACGCCGGCGAATTTACTCAATTGGATTTCTAGTCTTTACCCTCGGTTCTATTTTGTGTGGATCAGCTACAAATATTTGGTTTCTGATTGGAATGCGTATTCTCCAAGCCATTGGTGCTTCTATGCTGTTTGCGAATAGTGCTGCGATTATTATCGCCAACTTTCCGCCTAAAGAACGAGGAAAAGCCCTAGGCTTAACCGGGACCGTTGTTGCTTTAGGTAGCCTAACTGGCCCAGCACTCGGCGGAATTTTAGTTGGACTCTTAAACTGGCGTTCTATTTTCTTTATCAATTTGCCAATTGGGATCCTTGGTTATCTTGCCGCTCGAATCATTCTTCCCCATGATAAACCCCAACAAAATAATGAGACCTTCGATTTTGTTGGCGCGCTCTTCTTTACGACTGGTATGATCAGCCTTATGTTTGCTATCAGCAATGGTCAGAGTTGGGGTTGGCGTTCTTACCCAATCCTTGGAGGGTTAGTTCTTGGAGCAGTTTGTTTAGCGTTCTTCTTCTATACCGAGATTCGCGTAACTAATCCCATGATTGACCTAACACTGTTTCGAATCCGTCCCTTTTTCATAGGAAATATTACCGGACTGCTCTCCTTCATCGCTATGTTTGCCAATGTGATACTCATGCCCTTTTATCTTCAACATGTATTAAATTATAGTCCAACCCAAGTAGGTTTACTGATGACCGCTTTTCCTCTAACGATGGCGATCATCGCTCCGCTCAGTGGACATGCCTCTGACCGCATCGGTCCAGTTATCTTAACCACTAGTGGCTTGTTAGTTACTGCCTTAGGCCTTTTCTATCTTTCAACAATGTCCAGCACTTCATTTTTCTGGCAAATTGTCCCGGGTCTTCTGCTTATGGGTTTAGGTGCCGGCCTTTTCCAATCTCCCAATAATAGTAGTGTCATGAGCTCCGTGCCCCCTCCCAAACTTGGAGTGGCTGGTGGAATTAACGCCCTCGTCCGTAATGTCGGCATGGTTATCGGTATTGCTTTCTCAGTTTCATTATTTGAAAGCCGTGAAGCTGTGCTTCTTTCGGGTTTAAATGCGCCAACAGTTGTCCAACAAGCTAATGCTTTTGTAGGTGCTTACCATACTGTCATGCTTACCTCTATGTGCATCGCCCTTCTCGCAGCTCTGATTTCCCTAAATCGAAAAGGATACACCAAATCTTAACCTAGTAAGGGCAATTCATGAATTTACCCCTGCCTAATGCATGAACATGAATTGCCTTTATATCAAGAAGCCAGCACCCTTAACTAAAATAAGGTTACTGGCTTCTTTTTCTATTGAAGTAAGCGATTCGTAGGGGCAATCATAAATTACCAGATTTACTACACAGGTATGCGTTTTGCGGACAAAACAGTGGCTGGAGAATCTTCTGTCCAAGGTTCTTTAGCAAAGTTTCCCCACAGCTCGGATACTTCCCAGCCTGTCTCTAGCAAGGCTTTTTTGAGGAGATCGCTTTTTATAGGGAACAAAAGATTAACCCCTGAGACACCCGCCCTCGTGCCTGGAAACTCGATTTTCATAGCAAAATCTAGTTTTCCATCCGGTCGATACGTATAAAATCGGTAAAATATTAAGTGTGAGGTCTTGATAATGGGTAACTCTTTGACTTGCTTAGCAATAATCCGATCGTAATTTACGGTTTGCAATAAGAGGTGGGTTCCCTTTTCTCGGAATTGAGTCAAAACTTTTCTTAACTCATCCTCCCCGGACACATGTGCCAACGTATTTCCAAGGCAAACTATCCCATCGAATAGTTCCGTTATACTACCGAGGTCCCGCATATCCGCTAAGGAAAACGAAGCGGTGCTTCCAGTTTCATGAGCCTTTTTTCTAGAGATCTCAATCATCTCTTCACTTAAATCCACACCAAGTACCCTTATACCTATTTGACTTAATTCCAAAGCCAACGTTCCAGTCCCACAACCAATATCCAATACCGATCTAAGCGATTCCTGGTTCAGGTAATCATGTAAGAATGTTTTTTGTGCTCCCTTTAACGGAAAGATCTCATCATAGTATTCTGATAAAGCGCGGTAAAAGTCCATTCTATTCCTCCTCTCCTCCCGAAATAAGAAACTAAAATCACGCCTACCAGATCACCGATTATCGTCTACCGTTTACAGTGTCAAACGAACCGTATGGATTTGACCGTCATCCTTTAACAAAATGGCTGGTTCCTGTAACACCTCTTCATCCAACGTGATCCTTTCGCACCCAGTCATTCTACTCATTGGATTCTCAACAAAAATCTCATATTTCGTCGTTTTATACTGATATGTTAATTGATAACTTGGCCAACGGCTTGGAATACAAGGCTTTAATACCAATTTATCCCCTTGACGTGTAAAACCTAAAATCCCCTCAAGCCCTGCCTGATACATCCACCCAGCAGCTCCAGTATACCACGTCCATCCTCCCCGTCCCACATGTGGGTACGTGGCATAAACATCTGCCGCCATAACATAGGGTTCAACCTTGTAGCGATTTACTTCATGTTCCGTACGGGCATGATGGATGGGGCTTAACATTTGGAATAGCTCTGCAGCCTTGTCCCCTTCTCCCAAACTTGTGTAAGCTAAAATCGTCCAAGTTGCTGCGTGCGTATATTGTCCACCGTTTTCACGGACCCCAGGAACATAGCCCTGAATGTATCCAGGATCGGGCAGAGACTTGTCAAAGGGTGGGGTAAGTAAAAGGAGAACCCCATCTTCTTTGCGCCATAAGTAGTGTTCTAAGGCTAGCATAGCGTCTCTGGCCCGAGTTGGCTTGGCTGCCCCGGAAAGTACTGCCCAAGACTGGGCGAGAGCATCAATTTGACATTCCGTGTTTAGCGAAGATCCTAAGGGTGTTCCATCATCAAAATACGCACGCCGGTACCAGCCGCCATCCCAGCCATGTTGCTCCATATTTTGTTGAAGCTCCTCCGCTATACGTCGATACCGCGCTCCCCTCTCAAGATCCTGACGTATATCACATAGGCCTGCAAAACGCGTCAAAACTAGGTACAAAAACCATCCGAGCCACACACTCTCACCTTTTCCTTTGACGCCAATTCGGCTAAATCCATCATTCCAGTCTCCCGAGCCAATCAAGGGTAACCCGTGTTCACCAAAATGCAGCCCTCTTTCGATTGCACGGATACAATGCTCATACACATTCCCCTGCTCCTTTGAAATTTTGGGAATGGAATAACGTTCATCTTCATCCTCTTTTAGGGACTGATCTTCAAGGAAAGTATTTGATTCATCCAGAACCCCTTCGTCCCCTGTGCGTTCAATATAATAGGTTGTTACGTAAGGTAACCATAACAAATCATCTGAGAATTTCGTTCGTATTCCTTTACCTTTGCCTGCGTGCCACCAATGTTGTACATCCCCTTCTAAAAATTGATGGGCACAATGAAGAATTATTTGTTCACGAGTAGTCTCAGGAGTCGTATAGACAAGAGCCATTACATCCTGAAGTTGATCCCTGAAACCATAGGCACCCCCTGACTGATAAAACGCTGAACGAGCCCATATGCGGCAGACTAGTGTCTGATAGAGCAGCCAGCGATTTAGGAGCAAATTCATCGAGGGGTCTGGCGTGTAAACTTGAACGTTTCCCAGCAACTCGTCCCAATACCTCTTGACTTCCTCAAAAGCCTCAGTAATCTTTTCGGGGTGTCCAAAAGAAGATACAATTTCCTCGGTCTTTTGACGGCTATCAGTTTCACCCAGTAAAAAAGTGATGGTCTTGGACTCCCCAGGAGCTAAGGAAAATTTGAGTTGCAGAGCACAACATGGATCAAGCCCGGCTCCGAGTGTTTCTGAGAATAGATCCAGCTTTAATCCCTTGGGATCTTCCATCGTTGCGTTACGTCCAATAAATTCAGAGCGGTCCCCAGTATAACTTGATACTGGAGCTCCTAAAACAGTCAAAAACCCTATCCTACCTGCAAATTCTTCTTGAAACGTGTTACGAGTATAAAAGATGCCTCGTTCTCCATCATAGTTAGTCACCAGATACGGAGCAGTCTGCTCACGAGCTACGCCCATTACCCATTCAACATAGTAGATGGCACTTAATTGTGAAGTATGATCCGTCAAGTTAGTAATCATTAATTCGATGATCTTTGCAGGCTCATCCAGCGGGACAAAAAGACGTAGAGTTTGCTGCAAACCATGACTGTTATGCTCGAATATTGAATATCCTTGGCCATGCCGTATCGTATAGGAACCCTTTTCACGTTTAGGATTAGCTGTAACTGACCAAGCTTCGCCGGTTTTTTCATCACGCAGGTATAAGGCTTCCCCCGAAGGATCGAGAATGGGATCATTTGACCATGGAGTGAGCTTGTATTCTCTACTGTTGAGCGACCAGGTATACCCTGCACCTGCTTCAGAAACTTGAAAACCAAACTTGGAATTGGCAATGACATTGATCCAGGGCAGGGGAGTGTTCATACCTTCCTTCAGTTCGATAATATACTCTTTGCCATCTTCGCTAAACCCACCGTATCCATTAGCAAATTGCAGTTGAGCATTTGCTTGATCTGGTGTCTCTACACGAAGCTCACTGATCCTTTCCTGGACAATTTTGAATGGTTGATCTTGGGTCTTTTCTTGAGTATCCGTTGCGTGATGCTCAACACCGGTGAAAATAACCTTCCCTTTCTTTCGCAATTGAACGGAACACGATCCTCCATCCCCACTAAAAATCATACGAGCCACTGCACAGAGAAGCATGATATCATCTGGGTGAACATGACCTTTTTGGAGGAGAAAAACTCCGCCTGACTGATTTAATAGATCTCGGGCATGCCCCATGGAAATTAAATCTCTTAGGGTGTCCTGGAAGGCCTGAACATATCCGCTCTCATCTTCATTGAGAATGACAAGATCTGCAAACAGTCCTTTTAGTCTCCAGTATTCATGGATCGTTAATAGTCGTCTCACCAAATCCAAATTTTCAGCATCTTTCACTCGAACAAGGACGATGGGAAGATCTCCTGAAATAGCATATGGCCATAGGGAAGACTGCCCTTTACGATTATGCTCAATGGATTCTGCCACATCTCTACGGCAAGGGCTAAGATAAAGCAAATGACCACCGAGGCTTAACCCCTCATTAGCCTGTGCCGCCGTCAAATTCAGATGGCGAAGCTCCATTTTACTATGTGTCCAGGCCAGCTCAAACGCTCTATTAACTGCGAGTGGATCCCGGTACTTTTCGGCAATACGGATTATCTCCTCCCGATTCTCCGCGTATCCAATGGAGAAGGAGACCCGAACGGTTTCCCCTGGGCCAATCCTAACCCGCTGACGTAGGCTCATCATGGGATCCAACACCGCTCCAACTGTATTAGACAAGGGGTGATTCGCATCTAACGCTTGAGGCTCAGCAAGGCTTCTCCCCCGTCCAATAAAACGTGCGCGGTCCGTCTCATATTGAAGTGAACCCACTTTTTCTCCCTCCGTCGCAACTGTGTGCATGAGCCATAACTGAGCCTGATTTTCACTACGTGGTCTGCGGGACGCCAACAAGGCCTCATGCATAAATTCGGTTTGAATAAAGAGATTGCCAAACGCTGGATGGGCTAAATCTTCACTTAGCCTAGCCAAAACCACTTCAAAATAGCTAGTGACTTCCACAATCCGGTCATGCTTACTGTGATTTGTCAAAGAAATGCGGCGCATCTCCGCTGGGTCTTCAGGGGATACGACCACTTCAGTACGGGTTGTAAGGTTACCGTCCTTCCGAAAGAACTCAACCCGATCCGGTGCATAGGTTACCTTATAGTCCTCACCGGAATTCCGACAAGGTTGGTGCGTTGCGGACCATACGTCACCGGAATTCAAGTTTTGAATATAAAAATACATGCCCCAGGCATCCCGCGTAACGTCTTCTCGCCAGCGAGAGAGGCTAATCTCCCTAAAACGACTAAATCCTGCCCCAGAATTCGTCAGCATGACAGAATACTGTCCATTGGAAATACAGTGTGTGACAGGGATAGGACTCTTGGCAGTGTTCATGAAAATATACTGATTTTTTTCCGAATCGACACCCTTTACTTGGTGTTCTGTCACAACATGCTCCCCTTCTAGTTGAGGTTGAGCAGGGGTGGACTCAGGTAAGCGTTCTTGGAGTAGTAGCTCTGTGGACTTAATCAAGGCTTCGTTGTGGAAACGTTTCGGCATGATATTTTCATGTAAGACATTGTCAATCGCTAAGAAACTCATACCTTGATGATGAGTCATAAAACTCTGGATCAGCATAAATGCACGCCCAGTTGGGATACGTTCAGGGGTAAAGTCAGCCGCTTCATATAACCCATAGCGTCCTGCAAAACCCCTTTGTTCCATCGTTGAAATATTTAGTAGGGCCTCACGTGGAGATACCATTAAGGCTAAAAAACTCGCATACGGCGCAATCACCTGATCTTGAATTAACCCCCGTTTAAGACCAAGTCCCGGAACCCCGAAGGCTTTATATTGATAATTAAGCTGAGGATCAAAGGCATAAAATCCTGACTCAGATATCCCCCAAGGTACGCCCAATTCCAGGCCATACTTCCTTTGTACCTCTACAACGGAACGATAAGTTTCGTCGAGCAGTGTCCCTTCATAATTCCGCATGACCAAGAGCGGCATAAGGAATTCGAACATTGTTCCACTCCAGGAGACTAAACTCCGGTTTCCTTTAGCCAGTGTCAAAGAACGTCCGAGCTTGAACCAATGACTGTGGGGTACATCCCCTTTGGCTATAGCAACAAAGCTCGCCTGACGAGCCTCCGAAGCCAATAAGTCATAATAGGATTTATCAAGCACATTTTCTGCAACATGGTAGCCAATCGAAAATAGTTGACGTGTTTCGTCAAACAGAGGGCAGAAATCCGTTGCCATTGCCAGCGCCTCAAGTCGTTGCTGCAATTGCTCTGACCTAAGAATATTATCCTGAATCTTCTTAAGCGCTAGCTGGATCGTCCCCCTTAGCTCAGGGGAGAAACCGCCGCCTTCCTTTAATCCATCCTCATAGCACTTAGCGAGTTCACGCAAACTAGACGTTCTAAAAAGCTGCGAGTTAAGGAGTGTATGAGTTTCAATGTGTTTAGAGTCGCTAACCCAGGGGTAGAAAACTTCCGTCTCTTGACGAAAGGATCGAATCATCGCATCTAGACGACGTGCCCAATATACACCTTCTTGGCTCAATTCATGATCTAAAATTTGCGCTGGCCACAGGGACAATAGCTTCATCCAGCTCTGTAAATTCCACGACTCATCTGAACTCAGAATATGATCAAGTGACAGCTCGAAGTCATTAAGTTCCAGATAAGTATCTTTGCCAACCGCCTCAATCAATAAGTTATAAGTATCCTTGAGGCCCAGGGCAAATTGCAGATTAAAAAGCGGTTTATCTTCAATGATTTCGGCAAGTCCTGATTTTAACGTCAATAAATAAAGCACAAAATTCCCACTATCGACGGTTGATACAAAACGCGGCTCTAAGGGTATAAGACTTTGCGTATCGTACCAATTGTAAAGATGCCCCTTCCAGTGCTCTAGACCCTCAAGAGTATGGAGCGTGTGTTCAATTCGCTCGTGAGTATTTTCTAACGTAATGTACCCGAAATCCCTGGCCGACAAATTCGCTAGTAAGGCTAGTCCTATGTTTGTGGGGGAAGTCCGATGGGCAACGCCGTTCGGTGGATCGATTTGAACATTATCTGGAGGAAGCCAGTTGTCTTCAAAGCAGACAAACTCTTCAAAAAAAGCCCATATTTTTCTGGCAAAGCGGCGTATAACAAGCTGTTCTGAAAACGAGAGTATTTCTTTTTCATGTTTATTGGGCAGGCTCACACGATAAGCAACCCAAAGTGAAGACGCCCAAACTAACCCCAGTGGGACAAATGGCACTAATTTGGTTGGAAAAAAATATCTAATTGTCAAGACAGCTAACATAATAAAGAGGATTACTGACCACATCGTCCTAAACATCGTTCTGATGCTGACATCTAAACGTTTCTCCGTATCTGCTGCAGTTTCCCATTCCAATAAGTGTCGATGTGAAACAAACTGTCGATATACGCTACGTAGAATCGCATCGAGCATCATTAATGCCTGGTAGGGGAGAAACACTAATTGAAGCGCAAATTGAATTGCCAAGGTCAAGATATCTTGGCCAAGGTTTCCCCTTTCAGTTCCTTTGACAAAAAGTCTACTAAGCATACATAAAACCATTGGCCAAATTAAACTCAAGCATATTATCCCTACCCATAGCAAGGGACCCCTAGAAGGTACCGTGAACGTGAATGCTAACATAAGAAGTAGTAACTGTGCCGGAGCTTCTAAACTTCTCCTCAAATTATCGAAGATTTTCCAGCGTGAAACAAAAGGGATAGGCTTAAATAGCCACGGCAACAACTGCCAATCCCCCCTGACCCAGCGGTGTTGTCGCCGCATATAAGCAAGATAGCTGGCAGGATAACCATCGACCAGCTCTACGTCCGTTACAAGGCCTGCTCTAGCGAATAATCCCTCGATCAAATCATGGCTGAGAATAGTGTTTTCTGGAAAGGCCTTGTGTGTCACCTGATGGAAGACAGAAACATCATAGATTCCCTTCCCTGTAAATATCCCTTCTCCAAATAAGTCTTGATAAACGTCCGATACCGCCGTTGTATAAGGATCAACTCCGACTCTACCTGAAAAGATACGGGCAAATTTTGACGCCCCTGCACTCAAAATTGAAACCCCAACCCGCGGTTGAAGTATCCCATACCCTTGCACCACCCGTTTCCCATCCTCACTCAACTTCGGAGCATGTAGAGGGTGGGCGAGAGTTCCAATTAGTTGTTTAGCAGTCCCCTGTGGTAACTGGGTGTCAGCATCAAGCGTAATAACATAACGAAAAGTTGACAGGTTTGATAATTCACCAATTTGAACCTCATAACTTGTTTCTCCATCTTGGCGTAAAAGGCAATTAAATTCTACCAGTTTACCACGCTTTCTTTCCCAGCCCATCCAGACGCCTTCAGAAGCATTATAAATCCGCTTGCGATGAAAGAAGTAAAATCTAGATGGCCCATACTTGTTATTAAGATTCTCGATGGCCACGGTGGCGGCCGCAATAATCTCCTCATCGCCTTGAACGATCTCGGAGGAGGCATCAGCGAAATCCCCCAGTAACGCAAAATGCAAATTGTCATCTTTATTGGCAAGATAATAAACCTCAATTTGTCCAATCAGCTCATTAACCCTGCCGGCACTTGTTAAAAGGGTTGGCACAGCAACCATAGTCCGCAATTCCTGAGGAATCCCGTCCCTCAACTCTAATTTAGGCAGAAAAGTGGGACGAAAAAGTACTGAAGCGATCCAATTCACCAACGGTATTACCAAACTACTCGCCCAAACTAAAAGTGCTGTAACTATAAAAACATAATTTAAAGAGAGTGGAGTCAATTGTAGGGCATACGATAATGCCCAAGCACTTAGGCCTCCTATGCCGATAAGCATGCTTCCAAAATAGTATAGAACAGGCTTCTTCCGAATCAATCGACGAAGCTTACTTGCTAGGTTCCGGGACTCTCCAAAGTCTTGTTGTACTTCCCGTTCAAGTTCAACTCGTCCAGGTCCTATTAAATCATACCCCACATGTGAGGATACGTTTTCCTCTTGCTCATGTGCCCTGAGCGATCTAGATAACACTTTTCTGGCCACGGCCAATTCTGAAACTTTAAAACGGCGAGCAATTTTTTCCACCTGATGCCGATAGGCATCTCTTGAATGAAAGTCCATTTGGCTATAAACACGACTTGGATCCTTTTGAAATTCACGTTCCACCAAACTAACTTCTTCAAAAAAACGAGGCCAATCTTCGGCTATGACAAAATGGATACTCAAAATAGCATGACCCATAGAAACTTGGTACATAGACTGTCGTTGACGCTCGAGTATTGCCAATTCTTCAATCGTTGTGTCTTGCTTTGCGACCACTCGATCAACCCAGTGTAACAGCGGTGCAGCGTCGACGCCAAGATCCCTTAGACGTTTGAGCAGCTGTTCTGCATAAGCCGAGGAATATTCCTCTTGGGCAGTAAGATTTCTTAGTATTCCTTCCCATTCGTCAGGTCCGTGCTCAGCTTCCAGTAAGGGCATCACCCATTGATCCGCAGCTTCTCTTTCCGCTTGGGTGAAAAGGATTTGTTCTGTTAACCTGCGAATATTTTCCAGAAGGACAATTCTCAACATAATTGGAATAGCCCATAGTTCTCCACTCGACAAAGGCACTTGAACTTGATAAGCATTAATAAAGGCTTTGAGCGTGTCACTTTGCAATTGACTATCCGTATGTTCAATGAGTTCCACTAATAACCCGTAAATCCGTGGGTATCCTAGAAAATCCCCACTAGCATTTCTTGGCAATTGGCGCTCAAATTTATAAGGGAGATTTTTCTGAATTTCCTCTCTTATGCCTTTTAAACTATAAAAGTTGTCTAATAACCATTCCGTAGCCGGCAAAACTTCCTGTGTCCGAGTTGAATACTCCACAATATCTCGGTAAGCCTGCTCTAAAAACTTAATATTCTTTTTGATCCTTGGTAATAAGGTTCGTTTTGGTAGACTAGTTTCCTGGTGTGCATGTAACCGAGCAATCTCTTCGGCATGACTAAGCAGGTCTTCCCTGTTTAAGACAATATCTTTGTATGGTTTATCCTTTGCAATGTATCGTGTAAATAACTTCATTCTTCGTCTCCGTCTATTTTTTTACATCATTAATTCATTATTCCCATTCCTCCCTACTTCATTCATCAAAATCTCGAGGTACGATGTTCGAAGCTCGAGGCTCGAATGGTTAAATATCGCAAAAAACACTCCAACCATTCAGCGAGGCACGAGGCTCGAGGCTCGAGGCTCGAGTTTAGAAGGTTATACCCGTGAAGAAAAAGAGGGTGTCTGAAAACTCAGTCCCCATAATTCTAAGTGTTTACAACAATTAAAAAGCGACCTCCTTTCACTATCAAAGTGGAGTGAGGACGCTTGTGTTTTGATGTTATAGATGCAAAAGTGGGGATGTGAAAACAACATGAAAAAGTTTAAGTAAGCCTCTTTTATCGAGGCACTAGGTGCTAAATTTGAGGCACAGAGGTAAACTATCGTGCTTCTCACCTCGCGCCTCGTGCCTCGCTTTTACCCAAATCGTTCATTAAATTCTTCTAAAGTTAAAAGTACCTGACGCGGCTTACTTCCTTCATAGGTTCCAACGACCCCTTGTTCTTGGAGCATATCCATTAAGCGTGCTGCTCTAGTATATCCTAATTTCAACTTACGCTGCAGAAAGGATACTGAGGCAATTCCTGTCTTTATAAATAGCTGTCCTGCGTCAAGGAACAAGACATCATCCGGTCCGTTGCTTTCTTCATTTTTAAGCGTTGTTTCTGCAAAAAGGTGCTCTGGATCCAGATATTCCGGCCTACCTAATTCTTTCCAGTGCGTTATCACCCGTTCGACTTCGTCATCTGTGACCAAGCAGCCTTGTACACGTAGCGCTTTATTCACTCCCAGAGGAGAATAAAGCATGTCTCCTCGCCCAAGAAGTTTTTCAGCGCCCGTTGCATCGAGAATGGTGCGGGAATCGATCTGAGACGAAACAGCAAAGGAAATTCGGCTAGGTATATTGGCCTTGATCACCCCAGTAATCACATCAACTGATGGACGTTGGGTTGCGATTACCAAATGAATCCCCGCTGCTCGAGCCATTTGAGCTAAGCGACAGATAGCTTCTTCAACTTCCCCAGCCGCAACCAGCATCAGATCAGCCAACTCATCAATGATCACGACAATGAGGGGCAAGGCTGGTTTCCGATTTATCGTTTCCCCTGCTTTCATTTTGTTATAACGTTCTATATCCCGAACCCCTGCGGCAGCAAAGAGTTCATACCGATTTTCCATTTCTTTAACAATCCATTTTAAAGCACTGGCTGCTTTCTTGGGATCGATCACGACCGGAGCCAAAAGATGCGGTATGCCGTTGTACTGACTGAGCTCCACCATTTTTGGATCGACAAGCAAGAACTTTACTTCATCAGGGTTTGCATTATAGAGAATGGAATTAATGATCGATGTAATACATACACTTTTGCCTGACCCTGTAGCTCCTGCTACAAGAAGGTGTGGCATTTTTATCAGGTCCCCTATGATAGGTTGATCCGCGATATCTTTCCCTAAGGCGACTTTTAGTTTAGAAGAGTATTCCCCAAAACTAATTGTTTCAAGGACTTCTCTAAACGGGACAGCCCGCGCCTGTTTATTCGGAACTTCAATCCCGATAGCCGCTTTTCCAGGGATCGGGGCTTCAATTCGCACATCCCTAGCTGCTAGCCCTAAGGCAATGTCATCCGCTAGGTTGACAATCTTACTTATTTTAACGCCTGGCGCTGGGGCTAACTCATAACGAGTAATAACTGGGCCTCTTGCTACTCGGATAACCTTGGCTTTAACTCCAAAATCGAGTAGTACCTTTTCCAGCTGTTTTGGCGTTTCCGTATCCTGAATTATTACACGTTTTATAACAGGGTCCAGTAATTGAAAATCGGGAAGCTTCCATTGATCAACCTTTTCCGGAGTAAGATCATCTAACCGAGCCGCAAATACTTCCTGCCTCGGTTTCAACGTTACGACAGGGGGGATGGGATCTTCAAGCACTTCCAATTCCATAGAAGAGCATGCTAAATCCAAGTGTACCGCGCTTAAATCATTAACTAACTCAAACTCATTCGTTAATTCCTCTTTAACAACTGTGTCGAGCTCCACCTCCAGTTCAAGCTCCAGTATATCTTCGGAACTTGAACTCTCAACTTGATGGACAATCTCCTCCGACACATCGATAGTTCCACAGCTTTCGCTGAATGCACCTACGACATTAAGTTCTTCCGGGTTTAGCAAACTCTCATCTTGTTTAAATTGAGCTAAGAATTCTTCTTGATCCGTTTGGGACTTAAATACCGAAGAAAACTTCGCTGGTTTCCCTGTAGGTTTTTTAGGGATCTCTTTTGGCGTATAATTATCCTGCCAAGGGATCTCTCGTTCAAATCTAGCCTCTTCGTCCACCTCTTCAATGTAATCTTTAAGCCCTTTTAGACTCGTCATTTTACCAAGCTTCTTAGGATAAAACGACTCTCCTGTCCCAAAATAAGAAGGAAAATCTCTCCCTATTTCTTTTAATTCTTCTGCCATTTGGACATCAGAATCCTTCATTTCCACCATCTCAGGCGAAAAAAAATATTGATCAAATCCCTGTAAATTAACAAGCTTCCCTGCAGGAAGAGAGATACCCTTATCGGGCTGCATTTTGCGGCGATTTCCCGGTTGCTTAGAGCTAGATGATGACGCCAGGGCCCCTGATCTTACGGACAAAAAGAAGGACGTCAAATTCGGGGAATAAATCCAGAGCAAGAAAGCTACAATCAAACATAATAAGGGCCCAGCCCAGGCCAGACTTCCCATAACCACAGTGAAGAAACTATAAACCCGTTTTCCAATTGAAAATCCAAATGAACCCAATAACCCTGCAAAAGCGAACAACAATATTAAGCCGCTGACAAATTTAAGCCAAAAAGAACTTGATTCTTTTTCCCTTTTCGACACACCTTCCACCTCCACGCTTCTTATTCATTATGGTAGATGAGCTAGGTGAATGTCAAAAGGTTTTTTCGAATCAATAGTTGTTTATTACTAATAACTCAACAGCATATCGTCATGATTAGGCAAGTGGAGTATATTTCTGGCAATATTTTTCTTTATCTATCATGAACCCTCTAAAGTGAATAAATAACTTTAAAAACACAAAAACCTGCAATGTAAATGCAGGCTTTTGTGTGTATTTTAAGTACCTTTGCTGGAATGTGAAGCTATTTTAATTGAATTATTAACACCGTGAATTTGCGGGATGTGCTGAATCATTTTCTCGGCCCGTAAGCGATCTTCTTCGTAATACACTTCACCTGTCAGAAAGGCAATACCATCTTGAACAAAAGCACGTATTTGCCCCGAGTTCAAACGATGTTGGCCAAGCTTGGCGACTAACTGTTCCGTTAACCACAAATCGTCTCCTTGCGAGCGGTGACGGGTAAATATTTCGCTAACGACCGCTTTAACACCGGGTACCTGATAAGCAGTTTCTACAACCCATTCCATGGTTTCCGGATTGTCAACCAACCCAGTTAGAGTAATCAAACCATTGCGAGCCTCTGTTTTAATTTCTTGAGCATCAACCCACGGAGAGGCAACCAGGGCATTTTCCACTCTATTTACCAGAGTAGCATCATCCACTGCCTTTTCTAAGAACTGGATCTCACTTCGTACTTCTTTAACTCCACGGACCTGAGAAGCTAAGCGTTTTGCCAACCGTTCCGTACTCTGTGTCTCAACATGTCCGAGGAGAGTAGCAATTCCTCGGCTTACCCGACACCCTAAATGAGTAATATCCATAAAATTGGAGCCTTGAAAACGTTCAGCAATCCCTTTCTCAATGTCTTTATCTTTGATAGTCCCGTCATTAGCCACTGTTAATGAATTATCCAATTCTCTAACCCCGTCTATGCGTCCCACTCGGCTTCCAAAAAAATCCTTTTCTACAAGACTATCAACCGTACCCCAAAGTGTTGCCCGATCTCCTTTGACCTCAACGTGAAGTCCTTGGCCGCTTTCTCCGAAATGTGTATGAATAAGATTTTTGATATCCCTAAGGACTTCTTGTTCAGAACGTAAATGTTGCATAAATCTCCCTCCACAATGAAAAGTTGTAGTTCTCTCACTCAGAGGGTATTTTATCCCAAGCCTCATTCTTTTAATCTAAGGCAATTTGATATTCTCTGGTTCTAATTTAATTTTGTTTGCCGCAACCTCTTCTAAACGATGCAATTGGTCCCTTAACCCAAAAACAATTAAAAGATCTCCCTCCAAGATTTCTTCCGTAGCACAGGGATTACTGATAATCTCTTGATTCCGTAAGATCGCTATAACCATGGCGCCTGTTTGCTGTTTAATACCGCTGGTAGCCAAGGTCTTCCCGACCAAGCAAGACCCTTGGTCAACTTTCAGTTCTTCCATTTCCACCTCTATATTGTGATCATGAATCACGGTATCGATATAATCCACACTATTAGGTTTTAATATAGACATCGCCATTCGCAACCCGCCTATAGTGGCAGGAGAAATCACTTTGTCCGCTCCGGCACGCAATAACTTTCTCTCAGACTCTAACTGATCCATCCTAGCAACCACCTGAATATTGGGATTAAGTCCTTTGGCGGTTAAAGTAACAAAGACATTTAAAGAGTCCTCTGGTAAAGCTGTGATAAGTCCATTAGCCTTCTCAATACGAGCCCTTTTTAGAGTTTCATCTTGTGTAGAATCGCCGTGGATAACTAAAAACCCTTCTTCAATTAACGAATTGGCAAGATCCTCCTGTTGTTCAATTACAACACAGTGTGCCCCCTCTTTTCGAAGGCTGTTTAGAATGTGCTTGCCCACTCGGCCAGCTCCACAGAGAATTATATGCTCTTGAAGTCGTGCGATCTTTTTGTTCATTTTTCTTCTCCCATACACACCGGTCATCTGACCTTCAACCAGAAAGGCCGTTATGACTCCGGTTAAATTGACCATCACGCCTACTCCTCCTACCATTAGGAAGACCAGAAAAACATGCCCAGCATCAGTGTATATATCAACATCCCCATAGCCCACCGTCGTGATTGTTTCAAAGGTAAAATAAATGGCTTTACCTACACTGATGTGTTCCGTCAACATTAAGCCGACTGTGCCAACAATGAGGGTTACAAGCAAGGTCAAAAAGGCAAGACGAATACGCTTTTCCAACAAATTGCTCCTTTCTGTCAGGTTGAAGGTTAATTAAGAATAACCTAAGCATTTGTTAGGTAGGTCTGTAATTTTAACACTCCTTCAAGCGGGACATCCATCTGACCCAGCTGAATTTGCCCAAAAGGGCCATGGAAGTCACTACCACCTGTAGCCAAGATTGCATATTTCTCTGCGATTTCCGCATAGTAGGGGATCAGTGTTTTTTGCCTTTCCCAGTAACCATAATACACTTCAAGCCCAATGGGCCGATAAGCCAAAAGCTCGAATATTGCTTTTGGATCGGGTAAAAGTCCAGGATGAGCTAGGATCGGAAGTCCACCACAAGCAAAAATTAGATCTACTGCATCTTCAAATGAATGCAGCAGATAAGGCAAATAAGCGATTCCCCCCGGTCGGAAATATTCTGCTATGACACGCCAGTTCTGACCACTCTCCCGATGATACATTGCCCTCATGATATGTCCCTTACTAACTGCCCCTTCGGTATAGACTTCACGCTTAACATCTTGCCATTCCAACGCAAGACCGCTGTTTTTTAGGCATTTAACCATATCATGAGCCAATGTGGTTCGTTGTTCACGTATTTCTTTCAAACGAGCCTGTAAGACAGGATGATAAATATCTTTGAAGTATCCTAAGAGATGAACCTCTTTACCCTGATAACTGGTTAGTAATTCGACGCCAGGAACAATTGTAATGTCTAAACGTTTTGCCAAACTTTGAGCCTTGGCAATTCCTTCTGTACTCTCATGGTCAGTAATACCCAAGATTTGAACATTATTGGCATGGGCGAGGTTTACGACCTCTTCAACTGATAGTAAACCATCTGATTCTTGAGTATGGACGTGCAGATCGACTTTCAAGAACACCCCTCCCTTCCATTCTCTCTTATCCTTCATATCTGGGTCCATAAAAATATTAATCCTTAATACCTTGTAAGGAAACACTGAAAAATACTTTCAAATTGGTCGGAGATTGATTTTAAAATGTTACTCACTTTATTATGCCTATTCTGGCTTTTACTTAAAAAATCCTGCCTACTTGTTCCTTAACTTTCAATTATTCTTCGAACACTAAATATTTTTGATTGACACTTTTCCCTTTTTCCGATATAATTCATTTCGTTGCTAAAAATTCTAGGGGATTAGTTTAATGGTAGAACAGCGGTCTCCAAAACCGCTGATGCGGGTTCAACTCCTGCATCCCCTGCCAAGCATGTACCAAGGGCTTCGGCCCTTTTTATTTTAGAAATAAAAATGTATCGTGGTACATTTGTGGAACATCAGATTATTTAACGAGGACGGCTAAGCCGTCCTCGTTTTTTTATCAACCTTTAATTCATTTTTACCATCCTGAAATCCCATCTTATAAACCTTTTCTAGTTGTATCATATTCGCTAATGAAATTAGCTCTTCACATTCTCCGAGCAGTTTACCGTTGCCAATTATTCTTATTATTTTGTTTTCCGTCACTCTGATTTTTTTAACGTAATTTCTGTATTCATGGTCATTCATAACCTCTTTAAAAGCGTCAATATTTATCCGTTCATCCATATTTTTCAGTTTTGTCATTAATTCATCTCTCCTCATTATTGCCAATTAATTAATTGCATGAAACGCAACTTCTCAATATTTACCTCTTGTTAGTGATTGCGCTACTGGATATAATTACATTACAAATATTCCCTTTGTAAGGGGGTTTTGTGAAGGAAGTCCGTGAACTCTTGTCAGGGGTTGGATCGGGCTTCCTTGCTTTTGTCCATATGATTCCCTATTAGTAATATACGCACATGTTTCAAGCTTTCAGGGGGCTTCAACTAAATCCTAAATTAACAAATTATTCACTACATTTTAAGCATACACTGACCATCTGGTCGAAATCTCTAAAACAATGTCGATTAAATTGTTTAGATGTTATGAAGATCCCCCGACTGTCTTTCAATTCTGCATTCTTTGCCTAACCAGTTTCTTTTCTCTATATGGCTCCTTCTTGCCAATCGGCATTAATGACTGAGCTATCAGTCCGTCTTCCCCTTCCAAAACCCTATATTTCTCGCCGTTAAACTGGAACATTTCACCGGCATTCAGCCCCGACTCGTCCAACCCGGACACCATGCTTATTTTGCGCCTGTGCCATGTCTCCCCCTCATCGTCACTGACATTAACTTCAATCAGAACATTTGCGTCATCCATAAATTCATTCTTGAATTGATCTTCTTCCTCCTTTATCTTTTTCATACTCCTAACCCTCCCATTTCGTGATACTGATTAAGCAGTTTATCCAAGCATTGGCTCAAATTAATTAGCTCCCTGTCCACAAAGCTTTTAGCACAAGAGTATGTGTTTAGCCCTTGACGTGGATCCTCGATTAGCCATAATAAATCTTTCTCCAACATAATTTCGCCCCCTTAAGAACATTCATTTGTCTTATAATAGAACGTGTGTTCTATTATAACAAGGGGTATCCTGTCGAAGGGTTATATTTATATTTTGTCGAATCGAACTTCATTCCAATTCATTAAGATTAACACCTAGTGCAAAGGCGATTCTGCTCAACGTTTTAAAATGCGGTTTCTTTAACTTCTCCTCTATACGACTGAGGTAACTAACGCTT
>LOEW01000144.1 GCA_001516045.1 Desulfosporosinus sp. BRH_c37 | reverse complement strand
TCAACCGCTTTCTGGATAGCTTTGTTGTGCGTCCACTTCTCCAAACGCTGTTCCTGAATATAAGGCACAGCCGTTTCGTACTGCTTAGCCAAAGCTGTGGCGAAATACCAGGCGACTATTCCTGAAGCCTTTTATCAACGACCAATCCACATCCGAATATATCTGTTTAAGCTCTTCGCTGATTTTCCCAACATTCTCACCGATGTTTGCCAGGAGATTCAGAGTGGCGTTAAAATTCATCTGCTCGTTCTTTTCGTAGAACTCTTCAGAATCGGTACAATCTGCGGAATACAGTATGATTTTCTCGATACTTTCAAGTATATTGAGTAGATACATGAGGTCGTTCTTAATGCTCGGTAACATAGATAATCTCCTTTTTTGCTCTATGCAGCACTATGGGATTGGCATACCTTGCAATTACAATATCTATGTGCTTATTTGTAAGCTTTTGAAGCTCATCTCTGAAGACTGACAGTGATTGGTAATCAACATTGTCTTCAATGAGGATATCAATGTCATTAGACACTTCTCCTCTTGCAGTAGAGCCGAATACTCCCAATTTACTCAATTTAAATTTCTTAAATAAATCGTTTCGAAGCATGATGCTTTCCAAATCAGATATCTGCTTATTTTGCTCAAGCATTTAGATCATCACCCTCTCATCATTTATCTGAGACTTTTTTGTTTAATGCCTTTGGTTAATTGATAAATTAAACTATCACCCTAGCAGTAGCCCATCTCCAATTATTGGTATTCTTAGCATAGCATGCGAGGATTATCCCGTCAATGTGCCTCCTGACCATGATGGTGAAAATCCCCAGCATATGTCTGTTGTTACTTGCTTAATGATTTAGCCTTTCTAACTCTATGGGACTGTCAGTAAGACATTGCTCCATAAGGCTTTCTTCCGAATATTAGCTCTTAATTACAAGTCCTAATAGTTTTGAAAATGATATTACTTGTTCAGGGGAAACAATACAGCCATCCAGGTCATCCATGGTAACCCCTAAGCCCTCTATTTTACAACTGCTTAAATCAATTCCCTTTAGGCTTGCTCCTGACATTCCAGTTTGTTGTAGATTAGAATTGTGAAACGCGACTTTTGAAAATTTAGCTTTGTAGAAGTCAGCGCTGCAAAGTGAACTATTCTTAAAATCAACCTGTTTGCAGTCCAAAAAACGGAACAAAGCATAACTTCCATCACATTCATCAAAAAGTACATTCCGAAGTGCAGACTCACTCATATTCATGCCAACCATTTTGCAGTTAATCATTTCTACTTTATGTATGACAGACTCGTTAAAATTCACATTGGATAAATCGCAGTTTTCAAACCTAACATCGACTAAATCAAGGTATTTAAAGGACACATTGTCAAACTTTACGTTCTTAAAAAGCACTTTATTAAAAGACACATGGTCAGCGTTTTGATCCTTGCACAGACCATTGCTAATAATCCCCCTAGTAAATGAATCTTCTGATAGAATACACTTATCGAAAATTGAAAGCACATCTAACTCCTTCGGGAGATTAGGAGATATTATTTCCAAGCTTGGTTTCCTTTCTTCCATACTACACCTCCCACTATAACTATTTAGGGAATCGCCGTTGATTCCCATTGTACCATATACATTGAGACACTCAGTATTTTTTTCCATTTCATTATTTTGCAGTGTTTTTAATAATTATCTCGAATTAACTTAAGTCACCTGTTTGATACACTGCTAACATTTTCATTCCTCCAAGCTGGATTACTAGTTCAAATTCCTAATTGGGTGACTATGCTTTAGGATTACGCAGGGTTAACTTTTTTCCAGATTCCCAAAAACAGGATAAGCCCTACTAAACAGGTGAGTCCTTCAGAAATTGTATTAGCCCAAATAACGCCATTGACAGCAAATAAGAAATTTCCGAAAATCAAAATGGGAATAAATACAATCCCCCTTAGAGAGGACATCACCGTGGATTGTACACCTGAGCCAAAGGCTTGAAAGATCCCAGTAAAAAAGGCGGATAGACCGGCAAATATGGTCGAGCAAAGCTGGGCTAAGAGAATCGTTTGGCCGATAGCAATAACCTCAGGATCAATACTAAAGATACCCATGACTTGTGACCTGAGTCCAAATAGAATTGCAGACAACCCCAAAGTAATCCCCATCATGTATAAGACGGTAGTTTTGACAATTTGCCTTAGTCGCTCCTGATTTTTTGCTGCATAGGAATAAGCAATCAGCGGTAATTTTTTTTTTACTTGGTTTAAAATCCTTAATTGATACACTCTGAACTGCACTTTTTCGCTGCAGATAATAGATGAACCATACTACAGAGACTATATTGCCAAGCACAGAAGCAAGTGCGGCCCCCATGGACTTTCACCACCGAGTAAATCGCCATGCGTGGCGCACAAGAAAAAGAGGAGCAATTTATTGCTCCCCCTTAAAATAGTAAGTTTTCAAACCCTCTATAAGCCGCTGCATAACGAAGACATCTTTGATAGCGACCCGAATAAAATTCCCTTGCAGACCTATAAAGTTGGCACAGTCACGAACAAGAATCCCTTGTCCTCCTAAATGTTGAATCAATTCTCCTGAGGTGTGCTTTAAAAGTTCGATCAAAGCAAAATTTACAGTGGTAGGCCACAGCCGCCAATTTGAGAAACCACTTAGGGAGAACTCCTGATAAAAAAATGACCTACTCTCCCTCAACTTTTCCCGAACGTCATCTGGAAACTTCAAATCCTCGAGCGCCGTGATCCCAGCGTGCTGAGCAAGAACATTTACGGACCAAGGATCGCGGTATTGATCAAAGGTGGTTAGTAACGACGAATGCGCAAATACTACGCCTAAACGTAAACCCGGCAAACTGTAAAACTTGGTTAAGGAGTATAACACAATGAGGTGTTCGTTGGTTTCTAAATAAGTGCGAGTGGACTGGCGTGACTCATCCGGTAAAAAATCGAGAAAAGACTCATCGAAGAGAATCCGACATCCTATTTCCTTAGTAAGTCTAAGGATTCGTTCAAACATAGTTTTTCCAATGAGAGTTCCCGTTGGATTATGGGGGGAACAAAGAAAGAGTAAGTCACACCCTTTAAGAAATTCCCGCCACAGTTGGTCCACAGCACTCTCGTCTCTCGATGTTTCACTTTTTCCGTCCAATTGATTATATTTCTCCCAACCCTCGGGGCCTAGCGGAATATAGCTCACTTCAGCTCCTACAGAACGAGCAGCTCGTTCGTATTCACTAAAAGTCGGGATAGGGATGGCTACTTTTTTAGGTTTTAGCGCTTGCACGATCGTGAATATCAAGTCACCTGCCCCGTTGCCGATCATGATCGATTCAGTCGGTATTCCCAGATGATCGGAAAGTTTTTTTCTTAAAGCTTGGCTCTCTGGGTCAGGATAATTAACAATATCCTCCATTCCTTGTTGTAAGGACTCCCAGACCCTCGGTGGTGGTCCAAAAGGATTAATATTTGCAGAAAGGTCGATAAATGAATCCCGGCCATATAATTCTTGCGCTCTTCGGAGATTTCCCCCGTGCATAGTTTCACCCCGCATTTTTAGTTATTTCCTCCTTCGTTACCACAATCCCACCAGAATGACTGTGGAAGAGATCAAGGTACTCAGGGGTAAACCGTTGCTGTGCTTCAAGTCGCAAGTTCTTGCGTACCTCCTGACCAGAAAAGTCGTTTAGTGGAAATACTCCTGCTAGCAGTGTTCCACTATGGGCAGTAACAACTCCGAGCCCTCCTTTTTGAAGTACCCAGGTCACGAAGGGTTTAAATTGTGATTTTGGATTTATTTCTAAATTACACTGTGCACTGATCGTCCCAGCGACAGCCAATTTTTCTAAATCGATTTGTGCTATTCCTTCACGGGCTAAGCCATAAGCCCTAGCAATTTCAGTTTCATAACGTCGATAATGCACCGCCAAGCCTGGCCTAGCGTTAAAAACTCTTGTGTCGATTGTTCCACCCCAATCCAGAGCGAGAAACAGGGCTGGGACGGAAGGACCAAGTACCCGATGTTTATGTCTTTGCACATGTTCAATCTCTGTAATTCCTGGGAACATCACACTGTCGCTCGGTTCAATTCGTAAGGCAAAATGCGCTAAGCGCTCTGGAACGGGATCTTGCCCCAGGGCGAGCAGAGCGGCCGCAACCACGGCAGTAATGTCAGCAGTTGAACTGGCCATTCCTTTCCCCTCCGGAAGCTGCTGTAAAAATTCCACCTTACCACTTAACGACGAAAGACCTAAGTCGTCTTTGAGCAATTCCAAAACCTGTAAGGCTTTTGTTTTTCCGAGAGGAAGATCCCAGCCTGTAGCGTGCATGTCCAAAGCCACCCTGGCTTCTGAAAAACGATCAATGGGACAATCCACGAGAAATGGGATTCCTTTTCGAGCCCCTTGTACCCATTCTCCACACGTTCCCGGACACCGGGCCAACCCGATAGCGAAATCCATCAGCATTCAATCCCCCCACGGCTGTTAACACATTAGCAATAGTATATTTTAGCAATTATCATACACCAATTCTCTCGGAACGCGAAATAAACCAGTGCTCAAGTAACTCAGATTGTCCCGAAAAATGAAGGTGAAGATAGGATGCGACGATATTATCCCGCGCATATCCCTCCATTCGCACAGATTGATTCCCTTTGAACAATTCATAAGCGGGCGGGAAATCTTGGTTATAGGTCACGCGCGAATAATGAAATTCATGCCCTTGAACCGTTGTCCCACGAGGTCCTAAAAAATTATCTTCACGGAAGACTCCTCGTCGATACCCTATGCCTTGTAAGCGTCGTGTCATCTCTGCCTTCATGGGAATGAGACCAGCTAGGGGGACTTCTCTGCCTTCAAAATCCGTTATGGACCGTCCAAGATACATGTATCCTCCGCATTCAGCATAGATAGGTTTGCCACTCGCCGCATAAGAGCGAAGAGAGTCAAGGAAGGTAAGATTTTTACTCAAACGGTCAAGATGGAGCTCTGGAAACCCACCGCCGATAAAAATACCGTCCAGGTCCGGTGGGAGTACAACGTCGTGTAAAGGGCTAAACGGGACAATAACAAAATTCAAGCGTTTTGCCAGGTCTAAAGCATCTTGATAGTAAAAAAGGAAGGCCTCATCCAGTGCCAAGCCTAATCGGAATTTATGGTCTTGGGCTATCAGCTTAGTCGGTATTGGGACAGGGTTTGTACTGGAACCACCTTCAGTAGGTATGATTGTATTCTTGTTTACGAAAATAGACTCGTTAAAATCTGGTGCACCAAGCATAAGTCGTTCGACTTGTTCCAAATCGACGTGTTTAGTTACCAGCTGCGCAAGTGTATCAATAAAGCCTTCTAATAGTCCACCCTCCCCCACAGGAACCAAGCCTAAATGCCGTTCTGGAAGGTGCAAGGCTACTTCTTTCGGGAGGACTCCCAAGACTGGGATCTGGAGATCATTCAGAGCTTCTCTAAGGATTTTTTCTTGGGCAGAAGATTTTACGCGGTTAAGGATAACTCCTTGCAAGTTAACTTCAGGGTCATAAGTTTTGAATCCGAGAACTAAGGCCGCCACACTGCGAGACATCGAGGACGCATCGACAATGAGGATAATGGGAGCTTGAAGGAGTTTAGCCACATCAGCCGTACTTCCGAAACCCGCTGTTCCGCTCATCCCATCAAACAAACCCATTACACCTTCAATCACCGCCCAACGTTCCCCAGAACTTTGAGCAAAGACAGTAGGAAGATGCTCCCCAAGAAGCCAGCGGTCAAGATTGCGGGATGGCAACCCCGTTGCTGCCGCATGATAACTAGGATCGATATAATCCGGCCCGACCTTGTACCCTTGGATTGGTCGTTCTCTTTTTTTTAAGGCCGCCATCAGACCAGTAGCCAGGGTCGTTTTTCCAACTCCGCTATGTGTTCCCGCTAGAACAAGACGAGGAATCTTCATGCTGTGTCTCCCCCAATTCGATATTCGTGGTTCGTGGTTAGTGATTCGTGGTACGCAGTTCAAAATTCTAACCATGAATTAGCTCACTACATAAGCTAATATAAGAGCGGGCACAAGGGATAGCCAAGTGGCTGTTCGAACAAGATGACGACAATGAACAATGTCGGAAGCGTTCACAGGATGAAGAGCATCTCCCATTTCTGCACGGTGATGAGGCTGACCATGATAAACATTGATACCGCCCAGACGAACACCTAGTAACCCAGCAACAACACTTTCCGGATTACCGCCGTTTGGACTAGGATGACCTGAAGCATCACGTTTCCAGATTCTATAGGCCTGGCGAACCGGCATCCGCCCCAACCAGCCTGCTAGAAGTAAGAAGAGGACGGATAACCGTGCTGGAACATAATTAGCCCAATCATCCGTTCGAGCAGAGAACCAGCCGAACTCCTCATACCGAGCATTCCGATAACCGACCATCGAGTCCAAAGTACTTATCGCTTTGAAAGCCATCGCCAGAGGAGCACCGCCAAGGGCCGCGTAAAAAAGCGGAGATAAGATTCCATCTACGAAGTTTTCAGCGAGAGTTTCGATCGATCCTCTTACAATCTCTCCTTCTGAAAGATGGTCTGTGTCGCGGCTCACCAGCCAAGAAAGCCGAAGACGTGCTTCGTTTAAATCACCGTGTTTTAATGGGACCAAAACACTTTGTCCCGCATCTAACAGAGATTTTCCTGCCAAAGAAGTAAAAACAAAATAAGCACTGACGCTTAGGCCCAATAAGGGATGAAGTGCATTTGCTCCCAAAACAGTAGCCCACGTGAGCAGATAACTTCCGCCTACCACTAGGAAAGTCAGAAGGATTCCACGCCTACGACGTACCTCTGGAGTCCCTTGATTAAGATGACGTTCTATGCAGGCAATAAAGTTTCCAATTCCCACGACAGGATGTGGCCAGCGACGGGGATCCCCGATGATTTGGTCGAGCAGAAACCCGATAAGAATAACTACCGGGAGACTCAAAGAGAGTTTAGTTATCGAATACAACATATTATTCTACCCAGTCTTTCCCTTAAGATCCCGCCCCTAACCCCATTATTGTTCGAACCCGTTCAATATCCACACTTTGGCGTACTAAATCAGCTAACTCATTAAACGCTGATTCACGCAATGCTGCCTGGGAAAGTGACGCTTCTACTGGTCTAAGCCGATCTCTGCGCTGCCAAAGCCATACTAAAAGAGCAGTTCGCAAACCGTCATTATCAAAAATCCCATGTAAGTAGGTTCCAAAGGCGTTTCCCGCTTGTAAACCGTCCGCGTAGGATACTCCATTCGATGTCAATTTGAAAAGAGGCAATTGTCCTTCGTCAAGCGTGGACCGGCCCATATGAATCTCGTAGCCAACGACTGTTTCTCCAGTGCAAGCTGAAAAAAAGTCGCGATCTGCCAGAATCGTCCCCTTACTCTGAACAGTATGTTTCTGCGGATAAAATTCCGTCACCATCGGCAGAATACCGAGACCTATCATCTCTTCCAGCTCTGACTCTGTATGCAACGGATCCATCACTGAGCGTCCCATCATCTGGTACCCTCCGCAAATCCCAATTAATGGAACGTCTTGCTCACAAAGCGCTTGAAGCTGCGCCCCTAAGCCGCTCTCATGCAGAAAACGCAAATCGGCTAGGGTATTTTTACTTCCCGGCAGAATAACAAGATCCGGTTTGCCTAAATTCGCCGCCTCAGTGACATAGCGCACATTGACATCAGTTTCATCCTGCAGGGCATCAAAGTCCGTGAAGTTAGAAATATAGGGGAATCGAACCACCGCAATGTCCAATTGTTCAGCTGAAGAAACCGAAGGTTTCTCCAGTGCCTCATTTAGGGCAACGGAATCTTCATCCGGAATACGGATTTTAAAATATGGGACGACTCCAACCACCGGGATACCTGTTCTTTCTTCAATAAAGTCTAAAGCTGGTTGAAGAAGTGCCAGTTCTCCACGAAATTTATTAAAGATAATTCCTTTAATCATAGCGCGTTCCTCGGGTTCCACTAATTCCAAGGTCCCCACCACAGAAGCCAAAGCCCCACCACGGTCAATGTCTGCCACAAGCAAAACTGGAGAATTGGCCTCCAGAGCTACGCGCATATTGACAATGTCGTTTGATTTAAGATTAACTTCTGCGGGACTCCCAGCCCCTTCAATAACGACGATCTCGAAATCATTGAGCAGCCCATGCAGGGCATCTTGTACAAACGGCCAGGTCATGCGTTGATATTCCCCGTGATAACGCAAGGCAGTCACATTACCCTGAGACTGACCCATAATGACTACTTGAGAACCGGTAGGGCCACTTGGTTTTAGTAAAATCGGATTCATGCGTACCTCTGGGTCAACTCCGGCTGCTTGAGCCTGAACGACCTGTGCTCTCCCCATCTCTCCGCCTACTGCAGTCACAAAAGAGTTGAGAGCCATATTCTGCGCCTTAAAAGGACTAACAAGGTACCCTTCTTGGTAAAATATCCTACAAAAAGCAGCAGCCAAGACGCTTTTTCCAACGCTAGAAGAGGTCCCCTGGATCATGAGTCTTGCAGCTACCTTGTTATCAGAAGACAATTTTGCATACCTCCTTAATCGATGTTCGTGGTCCAACTCGATGTTCGTGGTCCTTACTCGTAGTACGTGGTCCTTACTCGTAGTACGTGGTTCGATATTCGTGGTTCGAGCTAAGAACAATATTTCGATATTCAATGTTCGTTGTTCGAACTAAGATCAACATTTAGATATTCGAATACGAACCATATTCGACTTTCGAACTACTAACCACGAACTACGAACCACGCCTTATGGCGGTATAAATTAAGGCATTGACAACCGTCGCCGCGAGTGGGCTTCCCCCTCGCGTTCCTAGTACCGTAATCGACGGGAGGGACTGACGTTCCCACAGTAAATCCTTGGACTCTTTAGCACCGACAAAACCAACGGGTATACCGATAATCAAGGCAGGACGTGTCTCTGGATTCTCAGCTAAACGTAAGACTTCGAGCAGTGCAGTAGGTGCATTACCAATCGCTACGATTGAGCCGCGTAGACTCTCCGGATGCATTCGAAAAGCTGTCATGGAACGCGTGATTCCCCATTCTTTAGCTTGTTCGGCAACTCCGGGGGCATTAAGAAAGCTTTGAACTGTTCCACCCAAAGATTTAAGTTTTTCTTTGGCAATGCCTGCGCGAACCATCTCAACATCGGTAATGACGTTCGCACCCTCCTTCAGAGCCTTGAGCCCGCAAGCAATCGCTTGAGGATGAATCGCAATAACCTGTTCTAGAGATGGATCTCCACTTGTGTGAATTAAGCGTTCTACTACCGGAAATTCGTCCCCCGACCAGGAAAGTGTTAACCCTGCCCGAATAATGCGCATACTTTCAGTCTCGATTTGTCCCGGATCCAAGAGGAAATCGGTCATTCGTTCACTGCCTCCTTGATTCTAAGGCTAGCCAGATTCGCGATGCCGTCATCCGCTCCCAACTCTTTGGTAAATACAATCTCTACGTTCGGATGCTGTTCGCGAATTTCACGTAATTCTTCATGGATATCTACCGTCACATGGACTCCACGAAAAAGAAAGAGTGGCATAATTACAATCTTTAACGCACCGTTCCTGATTTTCTCCTCCACCGCTTCCGGAAGGCTAGGGTGATCATGGGCCATATAAGCAGGAGTTACCGGCTGATCCATTAACAGACTTACTTTTTTGGCGACTTCCAAAAGTCCTTGGTTTGCTTCTGCGCGACGGCTACCGTGCCCTAAGAGAACAATTTCTGCGGATTTCATAGAATCTCCTCCAAATGTTTAATAAACTCGGATATTGAACTATCTTGAACTTCACTTTCCGGTCGTTTCAGAATAACTAAAGGGATATTTAAGTTGAGGCAAGCCTGCACTTTTTCAAGGGTTCCTCCTACTTTTCCACTTTCTTTGGTTACCACGACATCGATCCCTAATTGCTTAAACATCGCTTCGTCCCACTCCTGGGAAAAAGGGCCTTGAGCTGCGATGATTTGATTTGGTTTGAACCCTAATGATTCGCAGCGCGCCAACACCTCTGATGTTGGTAGGACGCGAATATAAAGTCTTTTGTTTTGCAAACACGGCAGTGATACCCACTCAGGCAAGGCATTGCTTCCGGTGGTGAGCAGCATTCGATTCCCTAGCTCCGCTGCAATTAGGGCCGCTGTAGAAATGTTTTCGGCCCAATGTATCAGGGAATTAGCTTCCAGTTCTAGTGAAGAACGCTGCCAACATAGATAGGGAATTGATAGTTCTGCACAGACCGTTTTGGCCATTTCCTTCACTCGAACCGCGTAGGGGTGGGTTGCATCGACAATCGCCGCAAACCCTTCACCTTCTATAAGGTCTAAGAGAATCTGAGCATCCATTGCTCCAGCTCGTACTTGGAGACCTTGTTCCAGAGCCAAATCAGCACCATAAGAGGTCAGTGTCGAAACTAAAATATCATGACCACGTCTCCTTAGAGCAGCCGCAAGTTCTCGACCATCTTCTGTGCCGGCTAAGACTAGAAGCTTCACAACATGTACCCTCGAGGGGTAACCATATAAGGTCCTAAAATACGGGTTTGAGAGTTCCCGATAATTACCGTGGTCAGCATGTCTATGGGATGATTTGTAAAATCCACAAGGGTTGTAATTTGCACGCTGGACTCCTCGCCCCGTAATGCCTCTCGGACTAGACCGACTGGGGTTTCGGGACTACGGTAGCGCAGAAGGATCTCGCGCATCGTCTCAATGTGTTGCGTACGCCCTTTACTTTTCGGGTTATAAACAGCTAGGATAAAATCCCCTTCTGCTGCTAATCGTACTCGTTTCTCAATAACTTCCCAAGGAGTTAAGAGATCGCTCAAACTTATCACTGCAAAGTCATGCATCAGAGGGGCCCCCAGCATGGAAGCAGCGGCATTGGCCGCCGTTACTCCCGGAATGATCTCCAGGGGAATGTCCAGAAGCCCTGCTTGATCTAGACACTCAATAAGTATACCCGCCATACCGTAAACCCCGGCATCTCCACTACTAATAACTGCTACACGGTGTCCCTCCGCGGCTAACCTTATTGCTTCACGGCAACGGTCAATTTCTTGACGCATTCCAGTAGCTACAATTTGTTGATGAGTTAATAACGGTCGAATAAGGTCGATATAAGTTTTATAGCCAACGATAAATTCGGCTTCATTTAAAACTGTCTGGACCCGTGCGGTCATATGTTCAGGGTCTCCGGGCCCGAGGCCCACGACAAAAAGTTTTCCACGCTGATTGCTACTGTTACCCCCTGTCCCTTGAACTTCGGCAGAATTAGCCGTCCCTTTTGAGTTCCCAGCAAGCTCGCTGCTTCGCATACCCCGTCCACTCCTATCTTTTCGTTAACAAAGTTTGATCGACTTAACTGTTCTTTTTCAATGACAGCTTGGAGTTCAACTGCTGGAAAGGTTTGAAACGGGACCCCCAGGTATTTTGCCGCTTCGATCAGACCAACTTCATCGAATTTAAGATCAACACTGTAGATTCCTGATATTGCCTTTAGGGATGCCCCGATCTGTTCAACTGACGACTTGATTCCCTCTAAAACAACCTCACTGGAAATTCCCCGCCGACATCCAACCCCAATACTCAAGATGGGTGGAACTATATATACAAGATCATCCTTAATTGTTAGGCCCAGAAATGGACTTATGATTACATTGGCTTTTTCTTTCTCTAGGTCTGACAAGAACTGATAATGCTTATCGTTAACCCACGCCTCTTCAGGATTCAAGGGGTAACTGGTCCATATTTTGAGATAACCTTGTTCTAAAAGCAACCGATTGACCGTTGGTAAATGGTCCAGAGGTTCAACTTTCCAACCATACCTACGGGCGTACTCATCAGGAGCAACTAAGCCCCGAACATCTGTGGCTGTCGTAATAACCGCTTGAGCACCAATCTGACCGGCAACATGCTTTGCCCAAGTGTTTGCGCCACCCAAATGTCCGGAAAGTAAAGGAATAACGAACTTCCCCTCTTCATCTAAGACAAGCACCGCCGGATCTCGATCTTTGCCTTCGAGTAGGGAAGCAATCTGGCGTACCACAATTCCTGTAGCCATGACGAATATGAGCACGGAATACTCCTGCCATAGCTTCGGGACAATATCCCCTAAACGCCGAAACACTTTCCCCTGATTTTTTCTATGGCCCAGGGCTTTCTCATGAATATAAAAATCTCGTTCCACCGTATGCGGAAGGTTCTCGTCAATACGCCGCGCGGTAGCCACCCCTCGATCCGTTAAGGCCAGAAGTGCTATTTTTGTGTTCACGTTGCTGTCCCTTGCCGATATTCATGCGTAAAGGTCGGGTCATAGAGTTTCGAACGAGCGTACCCCTTGGCAGGATCTAAAAAATCTCCGACTAGGATTTGAGCTTGTTTACGGATTCCAGCAACTTTAACTTTTTCAACGATGGTTTCCAGGGTCCCTAGTAGAACCTCTTCATCGGGCCAACTCGCTTTGGCAACCACGGCAATGGGGGTTGTAGCAGGATAACCACCTTCCAGCAGCTCTTGGACTACAGAGCCCATATCCTGAACACTTAGAAAAATTGCCATACTAGCTTGATGTTTTGCCAATTTGGCAAGTGCTTCACTCTCCGGAACTGGAGTTCGTCCAGCCAAGCGAGTGAGAATCAAGGTTTGGCTAATATCCGGTAGTGTGAATTCGCGTTTAACCGCTGCGGCGGCTGCAAACACTGAGCTAACTCCTGGGATGACAGAATAAGGAATCTCTTGCTTATCTAAATGCTCAAATTGTTCCTTAATCGCTCCATACATACTGGGATCTCCTGTATGGAGTCGGACAATCGTTTCTCCACGTTTGATTCCCTCGAACATTAGAGAGACCACTTCTTCAAGTGTGAGATGTGCGCTGTCATGAAAAGGGGTTCCGTGACGACAAATTTCAAGTAATTTCGGATTGACCAAAGATCCGGCGTAAATCACTCGGTCCGCCCTCTCCAGGGCACGAGATCCTTTAACCGTAATCAGTTCAGGATCCCCTGGACCAGCCCCAACGAAGATTACTTCGCCGTTAACATTATCCGATCGTAAGACTCCCGCTTCTACAAGTGGGAGTGGTACCCCGTACTCTGCTTCGGTGACGAAAGCCTCCAGTGGAGGCTTTTGCCGAGCCGCCATTTCTGATAGACACGCTTGTTCGGCGAAGGAGGTAGACTCCCCCACCGAAGTCTCGATGTTCAACTTTCGTTGAACGAGTTCACTCTGGTTCACTGTTTTCCCTCCCCAACAAGTCTTTTTTGACGAGTAACAAACTGAGATAATCGATTTTGTCGGAGGTGAAATCCTGTGGCTTAGGTTCCCAGCGTATTTTCTCTCCAGCTTGTCCGAGACGGGTTAACAAGACTGCTTTTCTCTCGTGCTCATCAAGAAGCTTCAAAATCTCAGGAAGTCTTCGGGAGACTTTCATTAGGACCAAGTTGGGAAAGTTAAGGAACTCCCCAACATCTTCGGTACTCGGCAAAATAAGGAGGGGCTCATCCCCTGTGGCAAGAGGCAAGTTAATCCTAGCTGCAGCTGCGGACATAGCCGTAATCCCCGGCACTGTTGCAATGCACTCCTGAGGTAATTCCTCCTGAAGGATGTTAAGCAGGTAACTGTAAGTACTATACAATGAAGGATCACCCAGCGTAATAAAGGCAACGGATTTACCCTGTTTCAGTTCGGCTAGGAGGGTTTGTGCTCCATCTTGCCAAGCTTTTGCTAAAACCTGTTGATCTGAAGTCATGGGCATTTCGAGTTCGACTAGGCGAACATTAGCCGGACAATAAATTTTGGCAATATCCCAGGCCACACTTTCTCGATCAAGTTTGGATTTCGGGATGGCCACCAAATCGACTGATTGTAAGACATCCACAGCTTGTAATGTCAGAAGACGAGGATCACCTGGACCGACCCCCACTCCGTAGAATTTTCCCCAAGTTATTTTCATTACGCTTCCCCTTTTCGTGCGGATATTATAAAAATCGGATTCAGTGCTTGTGCCATATGATGTGTTTGTACGGCTTTCCAGCGTACCGCTTGAATAGAAACGGTATCAATATCTTGATAGTTAAAATCTGTAAGCAGTTTTAAGCCTTGAGCAACCGTTTCGATTGTCACTGCTGTAATCACGATTCTTCCCCCCTCAACCAGGGGAGCAGTTTTTAAGATATCTGCTAAATGCCCATTACTCCCACCAATAATACAAACATCGACTGGGGGAAGCTCCCCAAAGACATCCGGGGCTGCTCCGCGAATCAGGCGAAGATTTGTAACACCGAACTTGCGCCGATTGGCAAGAATAAGTTCTTGAGCTTCTAAATTATGTTCAATCGCATAGACTACACCTTCAGAAGCGAGTCCAGCGGCTTCTATACTAATGCTCCCTGTACCTGCTCCAATATCCAAGACACAGTCGTGTTTCGAAATCTGAGCTTTGGCAAGTACTTGCACACGAATTTCCGCCTTGGTCATGGGAACCTTTCCGCGTAGAAACTCTTCGTCTGGAATTCCAAGCCTACACCCAAGACCTTGTTTAGTGGATTGCTTGGCATCCTGCCCAATAATCGGATAGAGGATAACAATAGCATTCATTAAGATGGTCTTTTCCTGAGCCAAATGTTCTGCATCCATAGTCGCCCAAAATTCCTCTGGATAAGCAAGGGCATTACCAATCGATATATCTGGATTATAGCCGCGATCCAGATAGAGTTGGGCGATTTTCTGTGGAGTGTTATCCCCACCAGTCAGCACCGCTGTGGGGCTAGTAATAACCTGAGGTAGTACGGATAACTCTCGGCCATGGACACTAGCAAAGGTTGCCTCCTGCCAAGGAAGTCCTGCTCTGGCAAAAGCGAATTGCAGAGAGCTGATCCCAGGATAAACGTCGATTCTCTCTTCAGGAAATTCTCTCTTAAGTCTGGGTAAAAAACTGAAAAACCCTGGGTCGCCAGAGACGAGAACCCCAACTATTTTCTCTTCCAATAATGCGTTTCTGATCACTTCAATACTGCTGGCTAGGTCACCGGATAGGGAATACTGGCTTCCTGTAAAATCAGGAAAGAGTTTAAGCGCTCTAGACCCCCCAATTAAAATTTCGCAATTCATTACAAGTTCAGTAATTGCAGGGGGCAACCATTCCGGCCTTCCAGGGCCGATACCGATCACTTGTAACATCAAAAACCTTCTTCCATTGGTTGATAGGTAAATAAAAACGAGCCTGAGCGGCTCGTATGGTTTACCCTGAATAAACACACACATCTCCTATCGCTCGTAGGTTTGTGATGCTACTTAAGGCAGGTTTCCTGGCTTCAAATCATCGTTCTCAACCCATCCTAGCATTTGATAATAGGATTTCAGAAGAGAACTCCTTGTATACAGTGGCGGGACCGCGTCGGATTTCCACCGACTTCCCCTTTTAGATCCTCTATTGCAAAGGAACCTTAAGCATAACGCTATTAAATTCACGAATTGTCGTATTCGAAGGACACCTCGTTTTCATTATATACTATATTCCTCTTTTAAGAAAGAAGTAATAAAACTCCTGATCAAGTGAGCCGGCAAAGTAGACTCACGGTTGACAACCAGCGAAATGCCGCTTATTGTACACTTAGATATACAAAAATCAGCCCCCACAGTCGAAAACTGCCAAACATTATGCTATTACAATAGTATCCGGAGGAATTCAATGAAAAATAAATACACTATCATATTCATCCCCCCCGATCATTCTAACACTCACCAGTTTCAGATTTCTAAACAAGGCAGACGGTTTCTTGGTGGCGGAATGCTCCTTATAGCTGTGATTATGATTGGGCTATTTGCTCAAAACCTCTATCTGCGTCATTTTATAAAGGAACGCCAACTTACCATGGAGCACATTGATCAACTTAAATCCACAATTGTGGAGCGTAATCAAGAGATCTCTCACTTAGACGAAACATCGAATCAAATAACCGGCGATCTCAAAGCAATTAAGTCTTTAGAGGATAAACTATCCTCAATTCTAAAAATTAAGCCGCCCTCTTCATCTGCAACCCTAAGCCGAGGGGGTGACCCCACCACTCAAAACTTTGCGTCTGCTAACCCAACAATTAAAATGCTTGACCATCAAGCTCTATTAGTGGACGAACATTTAAATCTTCTCCAACGTTATTATGAGGCAGCAGTACTTCAAAAAGATCAAATTGAACATACGCCAACTATTCTACCTATAGAAGGTGAAATAACATCTTTTTTTGGTTATCGTCGTAATCCCTTCGGAGGCCGATCGACAGAGAATCATATGGGAATTGATATCGCTTGTAATTACGGTTCTCCAGTATCAGCCTCGGCCGCAGGAGTTGTTATCTTTGCTGATCGAGATCCCATTTATGGCCTAAAGATTGTCATTAATCATGGTCAGGGGATTGTAACCTTTTACGGTCATAATTCTCGTCTTCTAGTAAAGAAAGGGGATCAAGTTAAAAAATCAGACCTGATTGCCTATAGTGGCAATAGTGGACGAAGTACTGGATCTCATCTACACTATGGCACCATTGTTAATGGTGAGAGTGTTGACCCTCTAACTTTCCCAAATTTCACAAAGGAGGAACAACCGGATGTTTAAAAAACCATCCCGCAATCAATCCAGCTCTGGAGACACCACCTTTATTGCGGCAGAATGCCAAATCACAGGATCAATCACCATTAAAGGTAATGCAAGAATTGACGGTAAAATCGAAGGAAATGTTCAGGTAACCGGCGATTTGGTAATTGGTGCAGGCGCATTCTTAAAGGCTAATATTGAGGCAAGTACTGTGAGTATTGCTGGAGAAGTCTATGGTAACATTAAAACAACTGATCTGTTAGAATTAAATACTACTGCTCGATTAACAGGCGATATTTGCACACGACAATTCAAAGTGGAACAAGGTGCCCATTTTATTGGAACTAGCCAACTCCTTGAAGATACGACTCCCCTTATTCTTCATGAGAATAGTAAAGAATCGCACTCAGCCAAGGAAACGAAGCGGGCTTCTACACGTGCCTAAGTTTTTGATTATTTCTCATTTGAGTATGCCTACATAAATATAAGACTCACTTTAGTGAACTCGTTCAACTATAGTTGAACATCGAGACTTCGGTGGGGGACTCTACCCCGAAGCGGAGTACGGGGTACCACTCCCACTTGTAGAAGTGGGAGTCTTACGATTGGATAAAACAGTCAAACTAGACTAATCCATTACTTGCCCAATATGCAAGTCTCTCTTATCTAAAGCGTTAATATAAGCTTTGGCACTAGCCTCAATAATGTCCGTTGAAAAGCCCTTTCCTACTACAAGGCGACCATCATCATAGCGCAATTTTACAGTGGCCTCTCCTAGAGCTTCACTACTCCGAGTCACTGACTTTAGGGTATAATCTTCGAGGATGGCAGTATTACCTGTTATCCTATCAATAGTGTTAAATAAAGCATTAACGGGGCCGTTACCGCAAGCGGCATCTGTGATCATTATACCTTCAATTTCCAAGACCACAGTAGCTGTCGCCGTCTCAACTCCATTGGTCGCGATAGACATACTCTGTAGCACAATACTGCTTTCCACCCCTCCTGAATCCCCCATTAGGACATAGAGATCTTGGTCAAACACTTCTTTCTTCTGATCCGCCAAGTGTAAGAACCTTTGATATACGTCATCCAGCTGAGCACCTTCTATGGTATACCCTAATTCCTCCAGACAATGTTGAAGGGCATGTCTTCCGGATCTTGCCGTAAGGCTGATGATATTCTGAGGTACGCCGATGGTTTCTGGTTGGATGATCTCATAGGTCTCCCTATCTTTTAAAACTCCATCTTGATGAATGCCAGAGGCATGATTGAAAGCATTTGCTCCAACAATTGCTTTATGATCCGGGACAGTCACTCCCGTTATCCGAGAAACGAGTCTGCTGGTGGCAGATATTTCTCGGGTCTTTATTTTGCTCTTTACTCCATACCCGTCAAGCCGAGTATAAATGGACATAATAACCTCTTCCAAGGAGGTATTCCCTGCTCGCTCACCAATACCATTGATAGTTCCTTCCACTTGGCTCGCTCCTGCCTTGATACCTGCCAGGGAATTTGCCGTTGCCATTCCTAAATCGTTGTGACAATGAACACTGACGATGGCTCTATCAATATTCTTCACGTTATTGATAACATAACTAATCAGTTCTCCGTATTCCCAAGGGTTAGCATAGCCGACTGTATCTGGGATATTTACTACAGTTGCTCCGGCAGAAATCACGTTCTCGATCACTCTAGCCAAAAATGTTGGGTCACTGCGGAAAGCGTCTTCTGCGTAAAACTCAACATCGCTTACGTATTGCTTGGCATACTTTACAGCAGCGACCGCCTGCTCCACGACTTGGTCAGGGCTAAGCTTTAATTTCTTTTCCATGTGAACTGGAGATACCCCTATGCCCGTGTGGATTCGAGGGTATTCCGCTTTGCGTAACGCTTCAGCACAAAGATCGATGTCCGGGGCCACTGCCCTTGTTAAACCACAGATGGTGACTCCTTTAAGTTCCTTAGCAATGGTACGGACAGATTCCATGTCCCCTGGTGAAGAGGCTGGGAAACCAGCTTCAATAATATCGACACCCAGCTTCACTAACTGGTGGCCAATCTCTAATTTCTCTTTGACATTCAAGGTTATCCCTAAGGATTGCTCTCCATCCCTGAGAGTTGTATCAAAGACATATAATTTGCGCATTTACTTTTCCTCCTTAAAAAATAAATAACCCTTCGTCTCTGATTGAGACGAAGGGTGAGTTCGCGGTACCACTCAAGTTAACAGCTAACTAATAGCTGTCTTCTCTGTAGATACGAGACTTATCGAAGTTCGTGGTTCGTGGTTCGTTGTTCGACCCGAAAAAACTTCATAGATCGAACTTCTAACATCGAACATCGATCTTCGAGTTATCTGATATCTCCTTCCTTTTAACGGTGGAAGTTCCGTCCGAGCCTACTTTAATCTAATTTCGGTCGGCTACTCGAGGAGGAGTTCCAAGCCTATTCCATTACTACCTTTCACCAAACGGCAGCTCTCTAAAATGGAAACACGGATTGTAATATTTCCTCTCATCGTCATTTTAGCAGTTTTCAATATTTTATCCTACTTCTCGTTATTGTCAAGTATATTATTTAGTTGTATCAAAGTGTTTTCCCAGATAAATCCATAATACGGCGTCTGGCACACTGCAGAATGCTACTACTAGGTGGAAGCTCCGTCCGAGCCTACTTTAATCCAATTTCAGTCGGCTACTCGAGGAAGAGTTTAGAACTAAACCTTGAATTTTGCGACAAGTCTCGTAAGACTTTCCCCGAGTTTAGCTAAGGCATCTGCAGACTGACTAACTGATACCATCGTAGCAGCCTGTTCCTCTGAAGTGGCGGAAACCTCTTGTGTATTAATGGCAGTTTGTCCTGCTATTAGACCAATACAATCTATAGATTGTACGACTTGAGAAGTTCCACTTGCCATTTGTTGGGTAGCTACTGACACTTGCTGCATCTGTTCAACCACTGCATTTATCTCCGAAACAATCGTTTGGAACGCGTCCCCAGCTGAATTCACCGCCTCAACCCCTGCATCTACTTCATTCTTACCCTTTTCCATCACATGTACAGCACGTTCGGTCTCTCTTTGAATATTACTTATTAAAGTTGCAATTTGCTGAGCAGAAATCGACGATTGTTCCGCCAGTTTTCGTACCTCTTCAGCGACAACAGCAAAACCACGTCCTTGTTCACCTGCTCGCGCGGCCTCAATCGCTGCATTTAAAGCCAATAAATTAGTTTGATCAGCAATACCCTGAATAACATCTACAATTTGTCCAATCTGTTTGGACTGCTCACCTAGTAAAGATACAACTTCAGCTGTTTGAGCTGTTACCTCCCTAATTTGTTCAATTTTTCGAACGGCGTTTTCAGCTTGAAGAACCCCCAACTTAGCTGCTTGTGCCGCCTTACCACTACTCTGACTAACATTTTCTGCATTAGCTTCTACCTGTTGTGAACTTGCGCACAGTTGATTAATCACTGCGCTAGTTTCCTCTACTGATTTTGCTTGGTTAGTTGCACCAGTTGCGAGTTGATTTATAGTATTGGATACTTGCTCACTAGCAGCAGTGGCTTCCTCTGCCGAAGCAGATAACTCCTCGCTGGTAGCTCCCAAACTGCTTGCTGTGTCAATTACTTCTTTAATAATATTATTGAGGTCTAAGCTCATTTTGTTAAATGACTTTGCTAATTCACCTAATTCATCCTCAGATTTCACTATCACTTGCTCAGTAAGATTACCGTCAGCTATTATTATAGATGCATCCTGCAATTGTTTCAAAGACTTTGCCATGCTATTTGAAAGGAAAAATGCTATTAGACCACCGATAATGAGTGCGATTAAGGTTAAAATTATGTTAATCGAACTTGCAAGAGTTTGTAATTGAGCCATTTGAGCTTCTTTTTGAGATGATATCTTTTTTAAAGAATCCATCAATTTATTATTATTTTCTAATACGGGATCCATAACGGCATTAAAATAGATATCTTGGGCTTTTTGTACACCTTTCAAATCTTTTTCAAGGTTTTTGCCGTCTAAACCTAATACTAAACTTGCCTGGTACGTCAAATACGCTTTATGTTTACTATTTAAATACTTGGCAAATTCTGCTACAGAGGCATCAAGAAATTTAAGACTTTCCTCATCAGTTATCCTCTGTCTCAGTTCTTTTTGAACGTTTTGTATATCAGTAACGTTCTGTTCTTCTTGTTTCCAGTAAATATCAAGATCTTGTTGAGTATACGAAAGTAAGTAATAAGCACCAGTATCATCAACAGTTACTAATAAGTAATTATAATTATTTGTAGTTGCAACTGCATCTTGTAAATAAGTGATTTCTTTTGAAATATTTAATAACATTTTCTGTAATATTGTATTCGTTACAGCAACGATTACAAAAAGTAATAAGACTATCGAAAAGCCACAATATAGTTTCTTTCTTACTGTTGTTTTCAAAATCCTCACGACCCTCTCAAACAACTAAACTTTTGACTTAGGAATAGAGTGATTTATTCCCTCGGGCCTGCTAAAAGGGGAAGTACTCGATTGGGTTAATAGGGATGGGATTTCCCGCAATGTATCAACGTGTTTTCCTAGATAAATCCAAAATATGGCGTCTGGCACACTGCAGAATGCAGCCACCTGATTAACGTCGTGAAATCAAACACCGGAAGCTGTGTTGCTGCTTGTAGTGCATAAGCATACGGCGGCATGTCGGAGCATTCCAGTAATATGGCGCCCGTATCAGGATTCTCTGCGAGGATTTCAAGTGCCTTGCCGACTACTTCCTGTTCCACGATGCCGTTATCGAATTCACCGCGGCCTTCCAGGATACAGGAAAATTCCTGTTCATGACGTAAATCTTTGATAATTAATCTTTTCTTCAGTTCATCGGAGATGCTGCAGGCATTCAGAAGGTTATCCGTCAGGGATGCCTTATCAGCCGTCAGTACACCGATTGACTTCCCGGGTTTGAGTAATGTTGCTACCCAGGGAAGCTGTACCAGGCTTGAGATGGCAACCGGTATATCCATTGCCGCTGCCACCCTGTCCTGATAATTGCCAAAGAAGCCGCATGCGGAGCTGATGGCACGCACGCCCTCCTTTTTTAACTCTTCACAAGCCTTCATAATCTGATAGAACACTTCATCTCCGGCGCTAAACAGATTCGGGATGTCAAGTCCCGTTACTGCTTTTAACCTCACAGGAAAATCAAATGTATAACCGTTAACGATATTGCCCGGCAGCATTGGATAATACACATCGTCAATATATATGATGCCGATGGGAAATCCCGCAATGTTCTGTCCTTTCATCATGCGGACCATTACTTTATTATTACCGGGAGTAAGATATCCATATTGTCTTTTCTGTTCAAACATCTTTGTCTGCCTCCATAATAATCATCTCATCCCAGAACCTTGGAAAAATTTTCTTCCATGATGGCTAAAGCCTCGTCAATTTCTCCTTGTTCCACAGTTAATGGTGGCAGAAAACGAAATGTTTTGCCTCCTACGCAATTGATTAACAGGCCATTTTTGCGGCATTCATCTACTATTTGTGGAGCCTTTTCGCCCACTGTCAACCCTAGCATCATGCCCTGACCGCGCACTCTCCCCTCTACACCATGTTTTGCAGCTAATTTATCTAATCCTTGCCGCAAATACTCTGATCGTTCTAATACCCCTTCAAAAAATCCATCAGCTAACATTACATCAAGCACCGCACATCCTACCGCCATAGCTAGAGGGTTTCCTCCTATAGTCGTACCATGATCCCCAGGTTCAAACGCAGCAGCGACCTTTGCTGTGGCCATGATCGCCCCAATTGAAACTCCACCGCTAAGTGCTTTTGCTAAGGTCATGATATCTGGCGTTACGCCGCTCCATTGATAGGAAAACAACTTACCCGTTCTTCCAACCCCGCACTGCACTTCATCAAAAATAAGCAGGGCATTGTGACGATCACACAATTCACGAGCTTTTTGGAGGAACTCTTCGGTTGCTGGATGAATCCCGCCTTCCCCTTGAATTGGCTCAATCAGCACCGCCGCTGTGTTCTGATTCACTGCACTTTGCAAAGCCTCTAGGTCATTCAAGGCAACATAGGAAAAGCCTACCGGTAGTGGCTCATAACCTTTATGATACTTAGGTTGCCCAGTGGCCGTCAAGGTAGCTAATGTCCGCCCATGAAAAGAATTAGTTAAAGAAACTACTTCATATTTATGTGTACCGTAGTTCTTTTTGGCATATTTACGAGCCAACTTAAGTGCACCTTCGTTAGCCTCACCCCCACTATTGCAGAAAAATGCCTTATCCGCAAAAGAATTAGCTATCAAAAGCTCCGCAAGAGCCACCTGATTAGGAATCCAATACAAATTTGAAGTATGTAAAAGTTCTCCTGCCTGCCTCCGGATCGCCTCAACCACCTTCGGATGGCTATGACCCAAAGAGTTAACCGCTATACCAGTTAAAAAGTCCAGGTAACGCTTGCCGTCCACATCCCAAACCCAGGACCCTTCACCTTTAGTTAAGGCCATAGGAAATCGGTTATAGGTGTTCATAAGCGCTTCCTTACCCCGAGAGATGATTTCATCCGTACTTAAATTTTCAAACATGGGTAACTCCTCCTTGCATAAACTACATATTATTTAGTGGAATATCACCGTGAGTGAACTCGTTTCAACCAAAACTAACCTCTTTAGGAAACCGGAGTTTCCAAAGACTCCCAGCCTCATAGAAGTGGGAGTCTTGGCAACAGATATAGCTTTATTCTACTGATATGGCAAAATCCGGGCAGATCATAGAACACTTCAGGCAACCAACACAATTATCAGTTGCTGAAGCAACCATTGATTGATAACCTTGCTCGTTAAAGGAGCCGGATTGTTCATATACTCCTAGCCCGCAAACTTCCTTACAATACCCACAATCCTTACAATAGGCAGTCTCCACTTTAACCTGATAAGTGTTAATATCGCACCCCAAACACCGAGCAGCCTCAAGCATGGCAGTCTCCCTATCAAAACCACACTCCGTTAAACTAAAAGTGCTTGTTCTCGCTGACATTGGTATATGAACTGATCGTGGCCTGAGTTGTCCAATTGAAGTGAAATTTGGCAACTCATTCTCAAAAGCTAATTCTTCACCTTCATCGGCTAACCATTTTTCAATAATAACTCCATCGCCGCCAAGCATTTTATCCACGGTTTCCGCAACCAGACGGCCTTGGGCAATCGCTTCAATCACAGAAGAAGGTCCTTTAACAAGGTCGCCCGCGGCAAATATTCCCGGAGTTTCTACCGCTAAGCTATCCGTCACTGTCTGCACCCTGCCGTTCGGTTGAGCTGGCAAACCTAGTAAAGTTGCATTTGCTGCTTGACCCACCGCCAAGATTACCTGATCACAGGGAATTTGGAATTCACTACCCAACACAGGCTGCGGTTGTGGACGTCCGCTAGCATCGGGTTCTCCCAAAGCCATTTTAACGCAGACTAATGCTCCAGTACCCAATTTAATTGGGACAGCCAAAAATTCAACCTTAACTCCTTCTTCTAGAGCCTCCGTTACCTCCTCGGCAGTTGCAGGCATTTCCTTGCGGGTGCGCCGATAAACCAGGGTGACATCCTTAACCCCCAGTCGTATGGCAGTACGTGCGGCATCAATAGCTGTGTTGCCACCACCAACTACTACAATTCTCCCCCTAAGTAAGGTTTGGACACCAGCATTAGCTTCCTCCAAGAAGGCTAATCCTTCTCTAACCTGTAACCCCTCGTAAACGTTTGTATCTTGAGTTTGACCCTCTCCGTCCGATATGGATAAATGAATTTTGACACTTTCCCAAGCGCCCGTAGCCACAGTAACAGCGGTAAAACCTTCGGTTAATAGTTCGATCGGATTCTCAATCGGACTATTGACTTTAATTTCTACACCGCGCCCTTTAATTACTTCTATCTCTTGATCCACTAACTCATTGGGTAGTCGGTACTCCGGTATTCCGTAACGCAGCAACCCACCTGGTCTGGCACGCTTTTCAAAGATGGTGACCTGATGACCTTTGCCGGCTAAATAATATGCTGCCGTCAGACCAGCTGGTCCAGCCCCAATTATTGCCACTTTTTGTCCACTTAATCTCCCCACTGGTGGCATATTGTCTAAAACAACATCACTAAAGTCTACTGCTGCCCTTTTAAGCATCCGAATAGACATTGATTCATCATATTGACGACGAGCGCACTCTCCCTCGCAAGGATGAATACATGCATAACCACATACTGCAGGAAATGGAATACTCTCCCGAACCACTTTAACAGCTTCTGTAAATTTACCCGCCCGGATGTACCGGATATAACGTGGTACGTCCACACCCGCCGGACAGGCACTTTGACAGGGGGCCGTTTTAAGCTTCTTTTTAAATGTTGCTGCCATTCTTCCTACTCCTCCCCTACCATTCCACTGCCTATTAAATCAGCCCCTATCTGCAAAGCCCTAAGATTTAGATCTAAGGCCTGCGCAGAGAAACGCTGACGTACAACCTCAGCTAGACTCTCTGCTTTGACTAATCCGGTCAGGGCACTCATCGCACCCAAGGCAATCATATTCGCTGCTCCAGCCTTACCTAAGTCAGTCGCCAACTTGGTGAAGGGAAAACCATAAAAGTTTTGGCCCGTGCGCTTCTTAAGCAACGTAGTGTCATAAAATACAGGTGTCCCATCGACTTGGGCAAACTTCTCCATTGCCTCTTCGGTAAAGGCTAAAACAATGTCTGGCTGTTCAACTTGCTGAAAAATGATCTCCTCTCGATCAATGATTACTGCTGCACTAGAAAAGCCTCCCCGGGTAGCAATACCATAGGATTGAGTCTGGGCTACGTTTTTACCTTCCAGAATAGCTGCTTCACCCAACATTATCCCACTTGTAACTAATCCTTGTCCGCCGGAGCCTGCCATCATTACTTCAAATCTCTCTTTCATTTTGCTGCCCCCAATGCTCCCATAGCCCGCCGGCGAATTTCCTCGTATTGTGTACTGAAGTCCGGCGCATTGCGATCTACCAATTTTCCGGTTATAAAATATCCCTGTTCACCCGCTGCTGGAATTTCCAGATATTCCTCACGGGAAACGCCTTTTTCCTTTAGCCAGCGCAGAAAGGTAATTGGCACTTTCAGACGATTTTTAGAACCATAATGAGTAGAACAGGGACTTACTGCCTCCACGATAGAAAAACCTTTTTTGCTTAATGCTTCTTTGATGTAAGTTTGAAGCATCCTTCCGTTATAAACCGTCTCCCGCGCCACATAATTGGCTCCGGCCACTTCTGCTAAGGCACAAATATCTAATTGCCGCTCCGGATTACCATAGGCCGTAGTACTCGTGAAACTTTCCGCCGGAGTCGTAGCTGAAAACTGACCGCCGGTCATCCCAAAGTTAAAATTGTTTACCACGATTGCCGTTAGGTCAATGTTACGACGAGCAGCGTGAATAAAATGGTTACCCCCGATTGTCACGCTGTCTCCATCGCCCATCAGGACTACAACGTGTAACTTGGGGTTAACTGCCTTCACACCTGTAGCGTAGGCTAAAGCACGTCCATGCGTGGTGTGCAGAGCGTTAGTGGTCAGATAGTCATCCGCTTTGCCCCAGCAGCCAATGCCTGTTACTACCACAGTATCCTCGTTTTTATAGCCCAACTCTTCAAAAGCCCGCAGCAGGGCGCTTAGGACGATGCCATTGCCACAGCCGGAACACCACATATTAGGTAATACGTTATTTCTTAGAAATTTTTTACCATTTACGTTTGGCACTTAACCACCCCCTAATTAAACTTCTTGAGATATAGTGAATTCTCCCGACTTCATCCCCCACTTGTGAGATGCATGACTTTAATTTCGTCACCGTCTTCAATTATAGTACGAGTATGTTCGCCTGCCGGAACAGCTCTTTTGTTAATAGCTACAATTATTAATGGAAAAGAAAAATTCATTTTATCCAATAACTTCTGTACAGTTAGCCCTTCTTCCCAAGAATAGTCCTTCCCATTAACCTTAATCATCTTACTCCCTCTGCTCGAAGTCTAGGTTCGTTATTAACCCCAGTAAATTTAGAATATTTCTTAACTACTTCTACTACCTCAGAGAAATCTATACCAAGTCGCTGCAATGTATCTAGCGTTGGGACTCCGTTGGAGTTCCATCCCCTTCGTATATAGACAGCATCACATAATTTCTGATATTGTTCTTCCCGGTAGTTTCGTAGTATCCGAACTTTTTGTTCAGTCGTTTTTCCCTCTGTGTGTATATTCAGGATTTCTTGCAACTGGCCGTCATACCTGTCCTGTCTCGATTCGTATTCTTCTTCGGTCACTGGACCAACGGCTCGATAAGGTACTTTGTCATATTCTCGGGTTCCAAAACCCATGCGCAAATTAAACACCCTATGGAAATTATAAACAACCTCCGACTGTCTAATCAGCTCCTTATCGTCTATATTTGACCCGGTCACGCCGTTATATATTTCTACATAGTTCTGCACATGTTCAGGGACTTTAGCCGGTTCTGCAGTGGTGTAATTATCAGCTGGAACAATATCATTCCATGGAAGTTTGCACAACCCAACTAGGCTAAACCAAGTCCGAAACATGGGATAATAGAAAAGCGCTTCGGCCTTGTCCTCAAAGCTGGGAATTTGATTATTAACCATGTCCATAAAGATGACCCAGGCTTCATCATGTTGAGGTCCTTTATTTGTCATCCCGTACCCACCTTGCTGAGCCAGGGATTCCTTAGTCACATATTCTGAGAACTCAAGACCTTTAACTTCCATACCAATGTCTTGCAGAAAATCCGGATTGGCGCCATATTTTTCAATAAACAATTTCTTCATCCTGCGGATTCCCAGCCCGGCAATCATACCAAAGCCTTCACCTCTGGCCATCTGGTGAAGCAGTTCCAGAGCTGCCTCAGCATTGCCAAAGTTTAGTTTCAGCCCGCCAGTAATATCCTGATTAATAACTCCGTTTTCGTAACACTCCATCACAAAGGCCGTGAGTGTTCCAAAGGAAATTGTATCGACTCCGTAGGTATCACAATAAAAATTAGTTTCGATGACAAATTCAGGATCGAAAATCCCTAAGACACTACCAGCAGCGGAAAGCGTCTCGTATTCCGGACCGTCAACTAACACCTCTTTGTCTTTATAGGGCCCGGTTTTAAGCTTATAGGAATTGATAACTTTGGCACAAGAAAGCGTACAGCCATACCAACATTCGTCGTGACCATTAAGGTTAAAATACTTGGAGAGGAGAACAGCGTGTGCGATGTTCTTGGCTCTCGGATCAGAGCCGAACTTATAATTACGCACGGGCAAAAGGTCATAATCGTTCATGATTTTGACGATATGGGTTGTCCCAACCGATCTCATTCCGCATTGTGAAGCATCTAGACTCGAAATTTCTTTATGCATTTTTTGTCCCACTTTTTTTAATACAGAAATGTCGGCCGGGTTATTCAAATCTCCTCTAACTTTAATGCTCTTGATGACGAGGGCTTTGATATTCTTATTTCTAAAAACCGTTCCAAAACCGCCTCTTCCGGCCTGTTTAATTCTAACCGCTTTTCTCCGTGTATCGTAAAAAGAAAAATTAAGCAATCCAATCAGGGTATGATCAGCTGCATCCCCAGCAGTTACTACCGAAACGTTAACTTTGTCTGCTTCACTTTCAGCATACATTTCTGTTAATTGTTCGACCAAGATATGGCTGTTAACCTCCTCTAAAGGAGCTTCCTCAATGGTCACTGTTCCTTTAGGGCCATCAATGAACAGAATAACATCTCGTTCGGCTTTACCTTGAATTTCAAGCGCGTCCCAGCCTGAGAATTTCAAAAATGGGCCGAAGTACCCCCCCACGTTGCTATCCATTGCAGATTGAGTCAAAGGAGATAAACCGACTACATAGGATTTACCGGCACCAGGATATTGAGTTATTCCTCCGATCGGGCCGGGAGCAATAATCAACTCATTTTCGGGATCGTTCCATTTGGTATTATCATTTATACCATCCCACAACAGTTTTAAACCAAAGCCCCTTCCTCCAATAAACTTCTGTTTCATCAATTCGGTGACAGGTTTTTCGGCGAAGGTGTTTGTAGATAGATTGACATATAATATCCGGTCAGTATATCCCTTTTCTATTTGACCAAGTTGATAGTTAAAGGTGCTCAAGAGTTTATGCGATTTTTTCATTTCTGCAAGATTCATTTGCTTCCCCCCAGCTTGAGCATGTAATATTGCCCTTTTCTCTTTTATCCGTAATAATTGAAATTAGAGGACTGCCAGCACGTCTCCAGGCCTAATAATTTCCCCGTTATACTTGTTCACCAGTTTGAGCTTGTCACGGGAATCGAGAACCCGCTCCACTTCTCCTGCCACTTGTCCGCTATAGTTCATCTCAACCACAACAACAGATTTCGATTTTTTGGCCAACTTCTCGATTTCCTGATGTGGGAAAGGCCACAAAGTAATCAGTTGGAGCACGCCCACCTTCATACCACGGCGTCGCGCCTCTAGGGCTGCGGCCCGCGCCACCCGGGTAGTAATTCCATAGGCAATCAACAGGACATCCAGTTCTCCATCCGTTTCATAATGTCTGGTGAGTACAATTTCTTCACGATAACGTTCCAGCTTGCGATGCAATTGATCCACTCGCCAAGCCGCATTTTCCGGATTGTTGTTGCTGACACCCTCCGGCCCATGCATCGAGCTTGTCACATGAAAAACATAGTCACTACCGTAGGTTGCTAAAGGAGCAATCCCATCTTCTTCAGGTAAAAAGGGCTTATAGTCCGCCGGATCACAAGTGGGCTTCTTGCGCTCTATAACAGCCAATTCCCCTGTTTCAGGCAAACTAATACTTTCCCTCATATGAGCGACAATTTCATCAGCCGCCAATACGACTGGTACCCGGAAACGTTCCGCAAGATTAAACGCCTGTACCGTAAGTGAAAAACACTCTTGCACTGTAGCAGGGCATAGAGCAATTAACGTTTGGTCACCATGCCTACCCCAACGAATCTGCATAACGTCTGCCTGTGCGGGCTTTGTAGCAAGCCCCGTGCTCGGTCCTGAGCGCTGCACATTGACAATTACGCACGGTACCTCGGCCATAACCGCCATGCCTAGATTTTCTTGCATTAGGGAAAAGCCTGGTCCACTAGTCGCTGTAAAAGATTTCGCTCCCCCTAATGATGCTCCAACCACCGCAGCCATACTGGCAATTTCGTCTTCCATCTGCATAAACACACCGCCCAGTTTAGGCAAGCGCTTAGAACACTCCTCAGCTATTTCCGATGATGGAGTGATCGGATAGCCGGCAAAAAATCTAGCTCCGGCATACAACGCTCCTTCTGCAATCGCTTGGTTACCCTGGATCAATTTAGCTTTATTCTGCAATATTACCAACTCCACTCCGCTCGCAAGCTTTTAATCCAATCGTGAGACTCCCACTTCTACAAGTGGGAGTGGGACCCCGTTCTCTGCTTCGGTGGGGATAGACTCCCCCACCGAAGTCTCGATGTTCAACTTTAGTTGAACGAGTTCACTTAGCTTACTGATTATACCCAGCCACGGGCCTTCATCGCTTCCACAACTTTGCTGATGGCTTTTATCCAACAAGCAAGACGCATCGAAATATTTTTTTCTGTATGCAAAGCATAGATTTCGTTAAACACTTTGTGATTAATTCTTTCTAATTTAGCGTTAACTTCCTCTTCGCTCCAATTATTATCATTTAAATTTTGAATTCTTTCAAAGTGGGCTACTTGGGTACCACCTGAGTTAGCCCAAATGTCAGGAGCGATAAACACCCCTTTGTCAATCAGGATTTTCTCCGCTTCCGGCGTTGTAGGACCGTTAGCACCTTCAATCAGGAACTGGGCTTTAATCCGAGGTGCATTTTCTTCGGTAATTACATTTTGAACCGCACAGGGTGCTAAAATATCACATTCCAACTCCAACAATTCCACATTGCCAATTTCTATGGCTTTAGGGTAGCCCTTTAGAGTACCTGAACGCTCTACATAAGCATTAACATCTAAAATATCCAAACCCTTCGGGTCAAATATGGCTGTGTCAACATCACTTACAGCCAAAACCTGTATACCGTCCCTTTGGTACAATTTGGCCAAGTGCCATCCTACTTTACCAAATCCCTGGACTACGGCTGTAAGGCCTTTTATCTCAAGCTTTCTGGCCCGAACCACTTCCCTGGTGGCGAATAGCAGACCTCGACTGGTCGCTTCTGGTCGCCCTTCAGATCCACCTAATACCATCATTTTGCCGCTGATCCCGCCTGCCTCATGGTGCATATTCATAGCTTCCCATTCATCCAACATCCAGCTCTGGGTCTGGGAGGAAGTACCAATATCCGCTCCTGGAAAATCCTTCCACGCACCGATAATCGGTGCTATTTTGCGGATATATCCACGACAAAGACGTTCTAACTCTCCCTGAGAAAGCTTTTGCGAGTCTACAATCACACCGCCTTTGGCCCCCCCATTAGGGATTTCGTTCAAGGCATTTTTCAAGGTCATCCAGAGAGATAAGGCTTTGACATCCTCCTTCGTTTCTTCCGAATGAAAGCGTGTTCCTCCCCGTGTCGGCCCCAAAGCTGTATTATGTTGAAAACGGAAACCAGTAAAAATCTCCACTTTGCCATTATCCATCCGTACAGGAATCCTCACGGTTAACTGGGCCATAGGTTCCTTCATTATTTCATAAATTTCCGATTCTAGTTTCATATACTCTGTGGCCTCAGCTAATTGTTCAAGCGCTACATCAAATGCATTTTTTCCCATAATAATAACCATTTCCTTTCGCTGTGCTTCAAGGCACTAAAAGTTATGATAATTGTTTAATCCAATCGTGAGACTCCCACTTCTACAAGTGGGAGTGGTACTCCGTACTCTGCTTCGGTGACAAAAGCCTCCGGTGACGATAGTCTCCGGTACGATAGTCTCCAGTGACGATAGTCTCCAGTGGAGAGTATCGCCGAAAGCGCACAACCCTTAACGAATACTAAGCGCTGTAGGATTAGTATCGCCGAAGCCGTAATCCCGAAAGGAATACTTGTCGGCGTAGGATAGAGTATCGCCGAAGCGCACGGCCCTTAACGAATACGATCGCGCTGAGGATTGGTTTTGCCGAGCCGCTCTTTCCTGATAGGAATCCTTGGCGGCGAAGGAGGTAGACTCCATCCTGCGGCGCGAAAGTATTCGTCAATAGCTCAGCGCCTTCGGCGTAAGTCTCCACTGACGATAGTCTCCAGTGGAGAGTATCGCCGAAGCGCA